>CAYGXT010000021.1:0-16729 GCA_964353695.1 uncultured Myxococcaceae bacterium | reverse complement strand
CGGGCGCGTTCGTGCTCGTGCTGACCGCGGACTACCGCGTGGGGGCAACGGGCTCCTCACAGTTCGGGCTCACCGAGGCGCGCGTCGGGATCCCGTTTCCCGCCGCCCCCATGGTCGTCGTACACGCCGAGCTCGCGCCGCAGGACCTGCGCTACATCGTGCTCCACGCGCGCGGCTTCGGGGCCGAGGAGGCGCTACGCCGCGGCGTTCTCGACGAGCTGCAGCCAAACGCGGCATTGCTCGGGCGCGCCCTCGAGGTGGCACGCGACATGGCCTCGATGCCCGCCGACGGCTACCTGCGTATCAAGCAGCAGGTGCGCGGCGCCGCCCTCGCGCGCATCGAGGAGATCATCGCGAAGGGCACAGACCCGATGCTCGGGGGCTGGGTCGATGCCGCTGCGCCCGAGGCCTCGGCGCAGTGGCTCGCCCGGTCCAAGACGCGATAGCCGAGTCGCGTGCCGTGCGTTCATAGATCGTCCACCGGCGTCGATCCGTCGAGCCAGTTGAGCTCGCTGTCGCGCATGAATTGCGGCGGCCAGGGCCGGTCGGCGCCTTCCCAGCTGCGGAAATTTCGGATCGACGCCCAGAAGCCGAGCAGGTTCGCCTGCGATGGATCGGCGTAGAGCGCGGCGATGCGATCCATCAGGTCGGGCGGCCTTTCCGTGGCTCGCGCGAGCACCTCGAGAAACCATTTGTGGTACGGGTAGAGGCTTTCGTTGTGGGCGAGAATCATGCGGCCGCCGAAAAGCACCAGGCGTGCGATCGCCATCCCGAGCAGATAGCGGTTGCCGAGCTTGAGCCCCTCGTGCGCGTACCAATGCCAGGCTTCGAACTGCGCGCCGAAGCGCGCGATGCGCTCCGCCTTCTCCTCAACCGGATAGCGCACGATTGCCGCGAGCAGCGCGTCGAGGCCGTCGAGCTGCGAGTAGAGCACGCGCGCATCCTGGAACGCGAAACGCGCCGGCTCGCTGCCCGCACGCGCGATCTGCTCCAGAAAGCTCGCGCCGAGATACTTGCCCTCGGCGTAGCCGCCCGGCCAGTCGCAACCTTCGCCCGTGGAGAACTGCAGGCGACTCTCGTGTAGCCGGGCCTGGTAGTCGCTCTCATCGACCACGATCAGGAGGTCGACGTCGGAGTCAGCGCGCTCGAAGCCGTGCGCGATCGAGCCGCCGAGCAGCAGAGCCCGCAGTGTCGGATCGCCGCGCAGCTGCGCCACCACAGTTTCGATCGCGCGCTCGTGATGCGGATGCAAACGAACTCCTCCCGTGCGCCGCGGGCTGCATTCACCAGCGGTGCGAAAACTCCTCCGCCCAGCCGAGGAGACCATCGACGGCGAGCTCGCGGCCGTCGGCGCGGACCGTTCCCCGCCAGCGGCCGAAGGCGCAGACGCCGCCCGTCGCGATCACCCCGAGGTTCATGCGCGGCTGGTGAGCGGCGAAGGGCTCGAGCACCAGATCGATCGCACCGGAATGCTCGGCGCGAACGTGCCACGGCTTGCGCCACTCGATGGGATCGTAGTCCCAGCGCAGATCTTCCATGACCTTGTGCAGTCGGCCGTTCCAGAGGATTCCGTTCTCGTTCGAGCCGCTGCCGGTGGTCCACTTCGCGCCGAAGTTGACGCCGAGGAGAACGTCGCCCTGCCAGCCGGTCGCAACACCCCAATTCCAGAACGAACGATACGGCCAGATGCCCCGGCCGAAATCCTGGACGGCGAAGCACGTTGCCGGCGTGAGCCGCCAGCGACGCTCCCCCACGCGCACTTCTCCCTCGCACGGAAGGGCTGCGTGCTTGGAGTTCAGCTGGAAACGGGTAGCGGACCACGGTACGACCACGTTCAGGCTCTCGTGTCCCGGCGGGCGGTGCACCGCGATCTCTGCAGCGACCTCGTCGCCTCCGCTCGCGCGTCCGCGGAAGCGGACGGAGAGGTCGTCGCCATCGTTGCGGTTTTCGTACTCGGTCGTGGCGTCGCGAAAGGCCACCGTGGCCTCGACCTGCTCCGGCAGTACGAAACGTCCGGGGCGGCCGTAGGAGCCGCCGCTCCAATGCTCGCCGCTCTTGAAGTCGGTGAGCGTGAACGTGCAGAAGGAGACGTAGTCGATGTCGGCGAGGGTCACCGAGAACACGCAATCCGGGCCGATCCAGTTCCAGAAGTTCCAGCGCTTCTTGCGGGGCCAGTGCCCCGTCAGGTTGGCTCGCACCAGAGGGTGACGCGAGAAACCGACCGCGTTCGGATTGAGCCGTCCGCGCGCGTCACAAAGGTCGACGGGCGCGCTGATCTCGCGCTCGACGTACTCCAGCGCAGGTTCGCCGCGCGCCATGCGGCGATCCAGGATCGGGAGATGGTCAGGCAGTCGGGGCATGGGGGCTCCTTCCTTCGTGATGGGCTGACCTCGTAGGGCGGGTCGCGAGGCGCTACGGTCCCTTCCACTGCTTGCCCGGAGCGGCCCAATCCTCGGCGTTCGCGGACCCCTCCTTCCACGAGGCCTCGGCCTTCCAGCAGATCGCTTCTTCGTCGGGGACGCCGGCTCCGAGGGTCTCCCGCTTGGCAGGATTCATTCCGTACTGTGGCTCCAACGAATCGGGCACTTCGTCCTTGTCCTTGTCGAGGAGCTCCTCGCTGCTGTCCTTGATGCCGTTCTGGTTGATATCCTCGAACTTGTCCGCCGTCTGGTGGGCCTTCCACCATTGGGTGAAGTGCTCGTAGTGCGCGTTCTCGTGGCGGGAGGCAACCGCGAAGGTATCGATCCCCATCACCTGGCGGTTGTCGGGGAGAGCGTCGTCCCATTTCACGGATTGGAACGCGAAATCCGGCCCGAAGCTCTTCAGATCGCAGATGTAGTACGACGAGTCGAAGCTCTGGTATCGGTAGTAGCCCATGAGCTTGCCGTAGTCTCCGCCACTGGCGCACTTCCCGGAAGTCCCGCCGAACTTGGCCGGTCCCACGCGGGCGGAGGTCTGCGACCAGTAGTGAAACCAGTTGGGAGGGCCGGCGGATCCCGGATGGTTGGCGGCATCGCGCGGGTAGAAGATCAGGAAGTCCCGGCTTTCCTCCGCCTTGCACGAGCTCACCGCAAGGCGTGCGGTGACGGTCTTCTTGCCGAAGGCGCCGTTCTTCGCCGGAAGCCCCGCGTAGCGCACCGAGATCTGCTGGCCGCGACTGCCAGAAGCAGTCTTCTTGGAGCCTTCGATCTCCGGGACCACCCAATCGACGTCGCTGGCGTATTGGGACGGCGTGACGCGCGCCTCGAGTGACAGCTCGAGTACCCCGGGATTGTCCGAGCTGTAGACGAACTTCTGCGCGGCGCCGGGAGAAACGATGTCGAGACTCATCTGACCGCCGGCGAACTCCTGGATCTCCCCGGTCAGCTCGGGGTCATTGGGGTTGTTGGCATCGAAACGGATCGTCATGGTCTTTCCGACGATCCTCCCGAGGACGCCGACTTTTCCGCCGGAGACGTCGACCGTGAAGTTGCCTCCCGTGCAGACATTGTTCGCTTCATGCGGAGTCGTGTGGGCAGAGCAATCCATCGAGACGCCGGGCGCGAAGGTCACCGTCTGGCTCACGGCAGCGGGACCCGCCGGGATGTAGATGTTGTGAGCGAAGGTGTTTACCTGCCGCATCTGCGTGACCTGCCACTTTCCGTCATGGCCGGCTGCAGAGCCGATCTTGTGCAGATCCATGACCATCGTGTAGGTGTAGCCCGGCATGAACTGGGAGCTGCCCTGGACGCTGACGCTGTAGCGCGGGCAGGTCACCTTCACGGCCTGCGACGCGTCGGCCGGCAACAGCGAGAAGGCCAGCACCAGGGCCCGCGCCAGGATTCCGTCCCGCATGCCGCGTGGCACCCCCAATCGGCCCGTACGGACGCCGTCGAGATCCACGTCCGTGCTCACTTCAGGCGATCTCTCCATTGGTCGGGCATGTCGAGCTGGATCAGGAACGAACGCTCCTGCCCCACGTCCTGGTTCCAGTTGTCGGCCCAGACCACCCGCGATCCATCGTTGGAGAGGGCGGCCTGCGTCTCCTCCCAGTAGGCCCCACACGTTGCATGCACCTTGGCGAGGTAGAAAGCCTCTGGCCGGCGGCCACCCACACGAACGAGGATGATACTCCGGTCGAGCCAGTTCTGCTCCGCGAGCTGCGGCTCGATGTAGGTCGAGACCACGCACCAGCCGGGAACATTGCAGGAGATGTGGACGCCGCTGTTGAGGCCGACGGGCGATTCCGAGGAGCTGAACAGGCGAACGAGGCGCGTTCGCTTCGTTCCCTCGTAGCTTCCGCCGTTCTCCAGGATGGGCTGCGTCTCCCAGGCGATGGGAATCATGTCGATGTAGTCGGTGCGGGCGTTCTGCATCACGATGACCTCGTTGCCGCGGTCGTCGAGAGCCACGTCGGCATGGCCCGTGGCGAAGTCGAGCCGATGGAATCTCGAGAGCCCCCTGTCCGCCATCGTCAGGCCCGAGATCTTGCCCTGACCCGGGTCGGCGCCGATCAGGACCCAACTGCCATTCCACGACATGCCGACCCAATCGATCTCCTCGGCCTTCGACAGCTCGTAAGTCCCTAGCACCTGGTCGTTGTTGCGGTCCCAGGTGAGGATGTGACGCAGGCGGTAGTCGTCCTTGCTTCCCTGTAGGGCGACCGCCCAGTAGCGCATGTCGCGCGACGACTCGCCCTCGTCCTTGGTGGTGATCCGGTAGAGATCCTTTCCGGCCTGAAGCAGAGGCGCCACCGCCGGATCTCGGGCGAAGTCCTTGATCACCTTCGTCTTCCCCGTTGCGAAGTCGTACGTTCGGATCTGGAAGTCACGGAACCCCCAGATGAGGTTCGGCTCCGCGACATCCCAGCGCGGCTGCTCGAGATCGAGCGTTGCCAGCAGCTTCTCCGGGCGATCGTAGGGAGGGGAATCGGCCCGATAGACCCGCAGCTCTCCCGTCGGCGGATCGAGGAGCACGATCTTCGATCGATCCCGATTGAACGGATCGTATCGGGAGTACTCGTGCCGCAGGCCGGCCTTCGCCGTCACCCGCGTCAGCCGCGTGCCGAATCGGGCATCGGAGAACGGCTTGCCCGGCTCCGGCAAGGGCTCGGGAATAAGACGGAGCCCGGGATTCTCGCCGGAGAGCGGGTCCGGCACCCGGATGAGCGCGGGCTCGGCCGACGGGAGAGGTTCGACTCCCAATGCCGGCCAACTAATGCACACGACCGCGCCGAATACATAGGCCAGTACCGAGCGAGCCTTCTCAATCATGAACGTGCACTCCATGGGCGACATCGCCCCGAATGGTGGCCCCTCGTCAGGCGGCGCGGCGGCGGACACCAAGCGCCAGGATTCCGAGGGTGGCGAGCAGCACCGTCCCGGGCTCGGGCACGGAGAAGAGTACGAGCCCGGTGCTGCCGTCGATGAAGCGGGTCGTCGCCAGGAGCCGGCTCGCATCGTCGCTGCCATCGAAGTCGATGAAGGTATCGATCGTGCGCACGTCACCGCCGCCGAGATCGATGCTCATCCCCTGGCCGGTGATCAGCCCGAGCCCGCCCCTCGGGTCGCGGTAGTAGAAGCGGGAGAGCCCGTCGCCACTGACCGCGCGGAAGAGCAGAGCGCCGCTGTCGGAGAAGGAGAGGACGTTGGCGAAGCCGCCCCAGACCTCTCCTGCCAGGATCGGATTTGGATCGTTCTCGCGCGCCAGCAGCGTCACATCGCCGGCGCCGTCTGGGACCAGGAGCACCTTGTCGTCGAGCGTGGTCACGCCGCCGCCGAGAGCCAGCGTGGTCACGAGGACGAGATCGCCCGTGTCGTTGAGGAGCGGAATTCCGGCGAAGGCGCCGAAGAAGAGACCCGGCGAGCCCGGAACCGGATCGCCTTCGCGGTAGCGCAGCATGATGTCGGCGGGGCCATCGGCGATCCAGACGCCGGAGTTGTCTGCTCCGGTGACGCCGCCCGGTCCGACCATGAGATCGGCCGAGAACGCCATCTCGCCGACATCGTTCAGCGAGAAGAAGCCGCCGCCCGGAAAGAAGCGGATGATGGCTCCGGGCGGAGCATCGGGCGCCTGCGCCCCGACGCGCGCGATTTCGGCGAAGCCACCGGCTCCGGTTGGAGCGAAGAGCGTCGCCTCGCCCGGGCCGCCGGGCGTCGCCGTCGTAGACGCCGCGAAGGCCACCTCGCCCGACTCGTTGATGCTGTGGATCACGCCACCATTGATGAAGCGGGTCGGATCGCCAGGCACGGGGTCGCCCGAGAGATACATCGGAGAGAGACCCGATCCCGGCACGAAGCGATAGAGACCGCTACCAAAGACGAGCGGCGGACCGCGGTCGATGCTCGCGAACCACTGCACCGCCTGGCCGGCGTCGTTCCAGTCGGGGATCGCATCGCCGGGGACGAGGATCAGCGTCTGCCCCGGAATTCCCGGCGCGGGATCGCCTTCGCGGACCATGACCGTGTGCCCCTCGGAAACCTCGAAGCTCCCGATGAGGGAGTCATCGCTGCTCGTCACGCCGCCCGGTCCCGCCCGCAGCGTCGCCTCCCAGCCCACGCGGCCGGAGGCGGTGATCTCGCCCGCGTCGTTGACCCGCCCGGAGAAGCCCGTCCCGAAGACCCCGCCCGGCACGCCCGGCGCGGCATCTCCGAGGAATACGATCGGGGCGACCTCGACCGTGACTGCAGCCACGCGGCCGGGCGCGAGAAGGGCGGCGATCAAGACGGAGGCGGCGCGGTGCATGGGATTCCCATGACCTTCCCTATCACCGACAGTGGCATGGGGTCAAGTTGACCCGCGCGCGGCACAGCTTCTTGCAGCAGATCGGAGGAAGCACTCGATCCGGCCCTGCCCGTCACGGGCGAATGTCCATCTGTCTCAGCAGAATCTCGTCGCGCAGGCGCGCCGGCAGAAATCGGTTGAGGGCCAGGAACAGGCGGCTCTTCGCGTCGATCGGGTTGTGGAGCTTCGGCTTTGGCGCCCGGATCACGCGCAGGATTTCCTCCGCTGCAGCTCCAGGATCGAGTGCACTCTGGATCAGCTCTTCGTCCCGCGCGATGAAGCGCGCCACTCGCTCCCGATAGGGTGAGCCCTCGTTGGGGAGCGTATGGATCTTGGCCGCGAAGCGCGTCGAGACCTGCGCGGGCTGGATCAGCGCCACCTGGATGCCGTAGGGCTCGACCTCGTAGCGCAGGGACTGCACCAGACCCTCCACCGCGAACTTGGTGGCAGAGTAGATCGACTCGAAAGGAAACGGAATCTGGCCGACCAGCGATGACACGGCGACGAGACGGCCCGAGCGCCGCTCTCGCATGCTCGGGAGGAAGGCCTGGAGGATGGCCGCTGTCCCCATGACGTTGATCTCGAGACAGCGGCTCGCGCGCTCGAGATCGACCTCTTCGAAGGGGCCGAAGAAGCCGATGCCGACGTTCGAGAGCACGACGTCGACATGGCCGTAGCGGGCGAGCACCTCGTCGCGAAAACGAAGAATGCCCTGCCTGTCGCAGACGTCGAGCGTCGAGAGCAGGGGCCCTGGCCCGGCCGCAGCCAGCTCGGTGCGAAGCGATTCGATCCCCTCGGTATCGACGTCGAATCCGGCGACCGTCGCGCCGGATCGCACCAGGCGAAGCGCGACCTCGCGCCCCATGCCCTGGGCAACTCCCGTGATCACGACCACCTGCATCCTGTCTGTCTCCTCGTTTCGGCGGTTTAGGCTCTGCTCGCGGCCCGGTGGCGCCGCCCGAGCTCGCGCATCGACTCGGCGAAGTCCGGATAGCGCAGCCGGTAGCCGCTGGCGGCAAGCCTGGCGTTGTCCACCACGTAGTCGTCCCTCAGAAAGCGGAGCGCGTCGAGCTCGAGCTCGGGGATGCGCCCTGCGCGCCGGGCCAGTCGCGCCTGCGCGCGGGCGACGAGACTCAGCAGCGGAAGGGGCAGGTGCATGCGCGGCGCTCGGGCTCCGAAGGCCTCTGCCGCCAGCCCCAGAGCCTGCTCGAGGCTGGGATGGCTGTCGTCGGCCAGGTTGAAGGCGCGCCCCATGGCATCCTCTCGTCGCGAGAGATGCTCTGCCGCCCCGGCCACGTCCTCGGCGCGAACGTTCGAGAGTCGCTGCCGTCCGCTTCCGGGGATCGCCGACAGCGACGTCGGGCGTGAGAAGACCTTGCCCGCGCCGTCCGTGCAGCCAGGACCGTAGATGGTGCAGGGTCGCAGCACGATGGCGCGCAGCCCCTGCTTCACGCGTTTCCACACGACATCCTCGCCGTCCCTCTTGCTCCGGCCGTAGTCGTCCTGGGGCTCTCGCGGGGCGTCCTCCGTGAAGGGCACGCCACGGTAGCGTCCATAGACGCTGGTGGAGCCAACATACACGAAGCAGCGTACTCCCGTTTCGAGCGCCAATGCGGTGATCCGCTCTACGCCGCCCACGTTCACCGGACGAAGCGTCTGGTAGGGGGTCGAGAAATTGCAGATCGCAGCGAGGTGGAAGACGCGGTCTACGTCGCCTTCGAAGAGCGGCCGCAGCGTCTCGGGATCTCGCATGTCGGAGAGCACAACCTCGACGCCCGACCCGGCGAGCGCTGATACGTCCTCCCACGGCGGTGCCGAAGCGCGCACGCGAACGCCTTGCTCCACGAGCTGCGCAACGAGGTGCCTGCCCAGAAAACCCGCGGCACCCGTGACGAGGCTGATCTTGCTGGTCGTAACCCGCCCTCCCCCGCCAGCCTGGCCTCAGAGCCGACAGAGCTCGGTTTCGAGGTCGATGCGGCGGGTCTGGCTGTAGCCCACCGCGAAGGTTGGGATCCAGCACGAATGCTTCCCGGCGCCACCCGCTACGAGCACGCGTAGCAGCTGCGGCTCGCGGGCCAACGGAATGCGCCCGCCCCACTCTGCGAGGCGGTCCGCGTAGCCGCCCCAGGACGTGAGCTCTGCGAGCTTCTGCTCCGAAATGCGGCTGACGGGAACGCGTGCATGCTCAAACAGGTAACCTTGCACGTCCTCGCGCGAGAATCCGGAATCTGCCACCAGGCGGGCGTGCTCTGGGCCGAAGACCACGAAGTGGTCGCCGCCCACATAGAGATTGTTGTTGCCCACCGTGGCGAGGGTCTGCGCCAGCGTGTTCAGCATGGACTCGCCACTCGTCGATCCGTGGTCGTTCACGTTATGCGGCCCCTCGGCAGCGGCGACCGTCACGCAGGAATCTTCGAGAGCGAGCCCCAGCGTCGTACGCAGCGCAGGCCAGGGGCTCTCGGCCTCGTTCTCTGCGAAGCAGAAGCCCGCCTTCGCAGGGCTGCCCTGCGTCGCCTTATCCGTCCTGCCGGGGATCGCACCCCCGACGTTCTGCAGGATCAGCCGCAGGGCGCGACCGATACTCGAGTTGGCGCGGTTGCCCGGCCCCATGCAGCCGTGCCCGGCGTTCATTGCGAGTTCGCCCACCACCGGACCCTGCACGATCGCGAGCAGGGCGCATGGGTGGGTGGTGGTCTGCATCCCGATCAGGTTGAACTCGGACACCTGGATGGCGGCGACCGCCGCCTCGAGCACAGGCATGTATTCAGGCAGGCAGCCCGCCATCACCGCATTGATCGCGATCTTCTGGATCGTGGCCGCGCCGCCGCGGGGAGGCAGGTTTCCGAGGCTCTCGAGGGCGTAATGCCTTGCACCCGCGCACATACGCTCTACACGCTCGCGTGTAGGGGCGATGATGGGCAGGCCGTCGCCAAAGCCCCAGGCGTGGTAGCGCTCCTGCGCTTCGGCCTCGCCACCCTCGATCTCGAGCTCGAGCTGCTCGAAGGCAGGCTGCTCGTTCGCTGCGCTCATGGCGCCTGATCCTTCTGGAGGGCCGCAATCACGGCCTCCACCACCTGCTCCGTGATGCGCTCGGCGGCCAGCTGCCGCCCGATGCCTCCGACCGGGTGCTCGACCACGGCCAGTGGCAGCGCGCCTGCGTTGCGCTGCTCGAGCAGCTCTCGTGCAAAGTCGTGAAACTGCTCGGTCACGAGTCCCACCACCGCGCATCCCCTGCGCGCCAGCTCGATCTGGTCGTGGACACTCCACGACGTACACGAGCCTCAATCGTAGGCGGCGAGCACCACCGCATGAGCCGCCTCGCCACACGCACGCAGAAGCTCAGGATCGGCCTCGAGCGAAGGTACGCGCTTGGTGTAGAAGAGCGGCTCGATCCCGAAACGCTGCTTCAGCGCAGCCGCCGTGCTCTCGAGCAGCACGTCCGCATTCGGCTTGTTGTTGCTGAAGAATCCCACCGTCGCGCCCCGCAGGCTCGAGAGACGGCCCGCGAGCGCCTCGGACGGCGGCGGACCACTCGTGGGATTGAGGACGACGATGCGGCTCATCTCGACTCCTCCTGCTGCCGGGCCCTGCGCTTGACGCCCAGAAGCGACCTTCGTAATATATTACTGATTTTGTAGTATTTCGATACAGCAACCTGCGCGCCCGAGCAGTCGAGCGCCGGGGCTCACGGCCGGGAGTCGGCAACGCGCGATGTCGAGACGAGCAGAGCGCAGCCACGGCAGGGCCATCATGGGGCTGGTCCACCGTGCGACGGCCCTCAGTACCGAGAGGCCGACGCTCGAGCTGAACGTGCGCCAGCGACTCGTGCTCCAATGCCTGGGCCTCGAGGGCGCCCGGCCGATTGCCGCGATCGGCCAGCAGCTCGGCCTCACGCCCTCCAGCATGACCGGACTCGTGGACCGGCTCGAAGAGCAGGGGCTGCTGCGGCGCGAGCGCCATCCGAGCGATCGGCGCGCGACGCTGCTGCGCCTCTCCCGCAAGGGGGAGGCCGCCTTCCAGCGCGAAGTCGATTTTTATCGCGCACTCGTAAACGAAACCCTCTCGGCGATGGGAGACGATGCCAAGGGGCTCGTGCTCGAAGCCCTCGCCGAACTCGAGCGCAGCGCCGCCGCCTAGGAGCCCCCCCTTTGGACTTCCAACTAAGCCCGGAGCAGCAGATGCTCCAGCAGACCGTGCGTGAGTTCGCAGACCGCGAGTGCGCACCGCTCGCCGCAACCTGGGACCGCGAGAACCGCGTCCCCGATGCTCGGGTTCTCGACCAGATCGTGGCGATGGGTCTGGTGGGGATGTGCCTGCCCGAAGCTTACGGCGGAGGCGGACAGGAGCTGCTCTCGGCGATCCTTTGCATCGAGCAGCTGGCGCGCGTCTCGCCGCTGTGCGCCGCGTCGGTATTCGAGAGCAACGTGGGCCCCGTGCGTGTGATCGAGCGCTTCGGCACCGAGGAGCAGAAGCAGCGGATCCTGCCGCGAGTGTGCCGCGGCCAGATGCAGGTGAGCGTGGCGATGACCGAGGCCGAGGCCGGGAGCGCACTGACGGATCTGCGCACCCGCGCCACTCAGGTCGAGGGCGGCTGGAGCCTCGAAGGTCGCAAGGTCTTCTGCACCGGCGGAGGCCACAGCGAGGCCTATCTGGTCTACTGCCGCATGAGCGACCAGCCCGGCCCGCGAGGCATCGGCGCGCTGCTGGTGGAGAAGGGTACGCCCGGCCTCTCCTTTGGAAAGCAGGAGGTGTTCCTGGGGCTGCGCGGCTTCCCAAGCTGCGACGTGGTCTTCGACGGCTGCATCATCCCCGAGCAGAACGTGGTGGTCGCAGCGGGTGGCTTCCGCTCGCTGATGCAATGCTTCGACATCGAGCGCTGCGGCAATGCGACCATGGCGCTCGGCATCGCCACAGGAGCCCTCGAGACGGCCGCCGCCTACTCACTCGAGCGCGAGACCTTCGGCAAGCCGATCGCGGATCGGCAGGCGATCCAGATGATGATCGCCGACATGGCGACGCGCGTGGACGCCGCCCGGCTCCTCGTCTACCGGGCGGTCGTGGGGGCGCAGAGCGGCTTCCCGTCGATTCGAGAAACTTCGATGGCCAAGGTCTTCGCCAACGAGACCGCCAAGGCCGTGACCGACATGGCGCTCGAGATCCTGGGCGGATACGGCTATAGCGCCGAGTATCCCGTGGAGAGGATGCTGCGCGACAGCCGTGGCTGGCCGCTGGCCGGCGGCACGCTCCAGATCCAGAAGATCGTGATCGCCGCGGCGGTGCTTGGCCGTCGCTTCGACCAGCGCAAGTGAGTGTTGCGGTGCGGGTGGGCGCAGCGGGCCCGCAAGGCGGCTTCGCTCTCATCTCGCGACGTGGTCTGCTCCAGGCGGGCCTGCTTGGCTCCGCCGCCGTATGGGCAGGGGGGATCCTCTCCTGCACTTCGCATACGGGCTCGGCCCCGGGAGGGGCGGCACGCGCCGCGCTCTCGAGCGAGGGAGAGGAGATCCTGCGCGCCGTTGCGCCCGCTGTGCTCGGCGTGCTGCTGCCGGCGAGCGCTGCGGAGCGCGAGCCGGTACTCGAGGCGGCGATCGCACGCCTCGACGATTATCTCTCGCAGCTCTCGCTCCCGCTGCAACAGGAAGCGCAGGACGTCTTCGGCATGCTGACATTATGGCCCGTCCGCGTGCTGCTCCTGGGCTCCGGCCGCCGCTGGAGCGAGACCTCGAACGAGGACGTCGAGGCCTTTCTGCGCTCCGCCCGGCAGAGCCGAATCTTGCTGCTGCGACGCAGCTTCAGCTTCCTGCAATCGATGGTGACCCTGGCGTATTTCGATCTTCCCACCGCGTGGAAAGAGATCGGCTATCCCGGCCCTCTGGTGGCGAAGCCGAGCACGCCGGAGAGTGCGTGAGCGAAGCAGAGATCCACGACGGGAGTGCGCTCGAGCGCGACCTCGTCCTCGAGGCGGATGTCGCCATCGTGGGAACCGGTGCTGGCGGCGCCGTCTGCGCGGAGATCCTCGCGCAGGCCGGACTGCGGGTGGTGATGCTCGAGCAGGGAGCGCATCGCACGTCGCGCGATTTCGATGGGCGCGAGGTCTCGATGCTCGCTCGCCTGTATCAGGACGGCGGGGCCCGCCCCACGCAAGACGGGGCGATCGCCGTAGTTCAGGGGCGCACCGTGGGGGGCTCCACCACGGTCAACTGGACCAGCTGCTTTCGCACGCCCGAGCCAACGCTGCGCCACTGGCAGCAGAGCCATGGGCTCCAAGAGCTCGGGCCCGAGGCGCTCGCTCCGTTCTTCGATCGGATGGAGCAGCGGCTCCAGATCGTGCCGTGGGAGACGCCCAATGCCAACAACCTGGCCATGGCGCGCGGAGCAGAGAAGCTCGGCTGGCAGCACGGCCCGATCTCTCGCAATGTGAAGGGCTGCGCGAATCTCGGCTACTGCGGCCTCGGCTGCCCGATCGACGCCAAGCAGAGCATGCTGGTGACGACCATTCCCGGGGCCCTGGCCCATGGAGCCGTTCTTCTCACGCGCGTCCAGGCGAAGCGAATCGAGATGGACGGCACACGCGCCCGTGGCGTCGAGGCCATCGCCCTCGATGCCCGCGGCGTACGCCCCACCGGAACACGGGTGCACGTACGCGCCCCGTTCGTCGTGGCGGCGGCGGGGGCCATCGAAACACCGGCGCTGCTGATGCGGTCGAACGTGCCGGACCCTTACCTGCGTATCGGCAAGCGCACTTTTCTTCAGATGCACAA
This sequence comes from uncultured Myxococcaceae bacterium, assembly GCA_964353695.1. Lineage (GTDB taxonomy): Bacteria > Myxococcota_A > UBA9160 > UBA9160 > UBA9160 > MYXO. The sequence continues at coordinate 3,209 of CAYGXT010000021.1, read as the reverse complement.
CTACTCGCTATCCTTCATGCCCGAGCGCCTCGATCCCTACTTCGGCGCGCCGCAGTCGATCTACTCAAACCAGTTCACCTGGCGCGACGGCGTTACTGGCCGCGCCGGCTTCAACCTCGAGGCCGTCGGCGCGCAGCCGGTCGTGGCGATGAACTTCTGGAAGGGCATCGGCGCCGAGATGGCGGACTTCGCACGCCGCCTCCCGTATCTGCACGTGCTGGTGGCGCAGATCCGGGACGGCTTCCATCCGGAGAGCCCAGGCGGCGAGGTCCGCCTGCGCGAGGACGGCAGCGCCGTGCTCGACTACCCCCTGAACGACTTTCTCTGGGACGGCGTGCGCAGCTCCTACCTGGCGATGGCCGAGTGCCAGTTTGCCGCCGGGGCGCAGAGCGTCCACCCCGCGACCAGCGACGCCACTTTCTATCGCAGCTGGCCGGAGGCCCGCGATGCGATTCTCTCTCTCCCACTCCGCTCGCCCAACGTATTCTTGAACTCCACGCATCCCCTCGGTGGCTGCGCCATGGGTGCCGACCCGCGCAGCTCGGTGGTCAGCGCGGATGGTCTTCATCACCACGCGGAGGCGCTGGCAGTGATCGATGGATCCGTCCTGCCGACCAGTCTCGGAGTCAATCCGAGCCTCACGCTTTATGCGCTTGCCGCGCGCAGCGCGACCCGACTGGCCGCGCGCATCACGGGCTCGACTCCGGAGGCTGCTCCCGCGAGCGCTCTCCCGGGCGCGCCGAAGGAGACGAGCTGAAGCCATGACGAACGAGCCCATTACCTACGACGAGGCGCTCGCGCGCCTCACCGCCCCTGGCTCCCCCCTGGAGCTCCGCATCGAGACCATGGGCGGAGTGCCCGTACGCAGCTTCGCAGCCAGGCCAGGCTCGTTACGCGAGCTGGTGGCCCGTGCGGGCGAACGGGGAGAGCGAGAGTTTCTCGTGCAGGGAGATCGCCGGCTCAGCTACGGCGAGTTTGCGCGCCTGGTATGGGGCACGGCGGAAGCGCTGCGCCGGCACGGCCTCGCAAAGGGCGACCGCCTCGCAATCCTTGCCTACAACAGCCCCGAGTATGCCATCGCCACTTTCGCCGCGGCCTCGATCGGCGCCATCGTGGTGGCCCTCAACGGTTGGTGGGTGGAGGCCGAGCTCGAGTACGCGTTGCGCGACTCCGGCAGCCGCTTCCTCATCGTGGACGACCGGCTGCTGCCGCGCGTCCACAAGCTGGTGGGCAAGCTCGACGACCTCGAGAAAGTATTCCTGGCTGGGAAGGGCGCAGTCCCCGCAGGTTTCCTCTCCCTCCGCGAGCAGATCCAGCCGTCCGACCATATACCGGAGGATGCCATCGCCGAGGACGATCCGTTCGTGATCCTCTACACGTCGGGCACGACGGGGCGGCCCAAGGGCTGCATCACGACTCACCGCGGCACGATCACGCAGGTGATGGGCATCCTGCTGCATGGAATGCTCGCCGCCGCGCAGGGAGAGGCCAGTCCGCTTCCGCACGACGGGAGCCAGCCCACGGCGCTGCTCACGGCTCCCATGTTCCATGTGGCCGGGATCCACACGGGGCTGTGTACTGCCATGACTGCCGGTGCGAAGGTCGTGCTCAGCGAAGGACGCTTCGATCCGGAGCAGGTGCTCGCGCTCATCGAGAAGGAGCGCATCACCACCTGGAGCTCCATCCCCACCATGCTGCACCGGGTCGTCTACTGCCCCACGCTGCGCGATTACGATCTCTCCAGCCTGACGCGAATCGCCATCGGTGGCGCTGCGACGCCGCCCGATACCTTGGCCCGCGCCCGCGCGGTACTTCCCGTCGAGCCGAGTTTGACCAACGGCTATGGCCTCACCGAGACCCACGGCATCGTGATGATGTGCGGCGGCGCCGATCTCGAGGCATACCCCACGGCCGTGGGGCGTCCCAGCGCGTTCTTCGACGTGCGGCTCGTGGACCCCGCGGGCCGCGACGTAGCGGACGGTGAGCTCGGCCAGATCTTGCTGCGTGGCCCGACGCTGACGCCGGGCTATTGGAAAGCGCCGGAGGCTACCGCGGAGACGATTCGCGACGGCTGGTTTCACACCGGAGACCTGGCCTACCGCGACGAGCGCGGGCTCTATCACGTTGTGGACCGCACGAAGGACATGATCCTGCGAGGAGGCGAGAACGTGTACTGCGTCGAGATCGAGAACCGCATCGCCGAGCACCCCGCCGTCGACGAGGTGGCCGTGATCGGCGTGCCCGACGAAGAGTTCGGGGAGCGCGTGAAAGCGGTGGTGCGGCTGCGGCCCGGCGCCTTCCTCGACGAGGGCGAACTCCGACGTCACGTGGCGGAGCGTCTGGCTGCGTTCAAGGTGCCGGAGCAGGTGGAGTTCCGCGACACGCCGCTCCCGCGCAACCCTGCCGGGAAGGTCCTCAAGGACCAGCTACGCGGAAGGGGCACCGGCGCCTTCGATCCGGAGTTCCTGGGCTGAGGCAAGCGGAGCGCGCGGCGCGCCGTAGGGCCTCTCTTGCGCAGCGATGCGCGGGTCTCGAGCGTGCTGCCTCGCGATGGTCGCGAGCCCTACGGCCTCGTCAACGCCCCCTGGCCGTTGGCATGGTAGCCCCAGCAATCCGACCCAGTGAAATTCAGGCTGATGGCGTTTCCGACGAGCGTCGCGGTGCCGGTAAAGGTGCCGGCGCAAGTGTTTGCCTGCGTGAACGTGAAGTTGCCCACATTTCCGTTGTTGGTTGCTCCAGTGATGGCGCCGACCATTCCCCATTCCAACCCATATTGCGGGTGTGGCGAGGTATAGCTTCCGGTGATATTCGAACCGGATTTCGCCAGCGTCATGGCAATTCCCCTCGAGGAAGTGAGGTTCGTGGAGTAGGACCCGGCCCACGTGCCGCTCCAGACGGGGTAATCCAACGGATTCAGCGGATCGGTACCCGCCGCAACCTCTCCGCCGTCGTTTACGCCGTCGCCGTCCGTGTCCGGGTTCAGCGGATCGGTCTCCCAATACGTTTCTGTCTCGTTCGAGAGCCCGTCGTTGTCCATGTCCGGAGAAAATCGGACCGCGGAAACCACCTCGGTGCCATCCTCGAGGTTGTAGTCCCAGGCGATAATCGCGTTGCCGGCGGAGTCCATATCGATTTCCGGCTTGCTCCAACTGCTGGCCGGACCGAGCGCGACTTCCGCCTGCCACTCCAGGTTGGAAAGGTCGAACCGG
>CAYGXT010000020.1:0-16787 GCA_964353695.1 uncultured Myxococcaceae bacterium | reverse complement strand
AACGAGCCGCTCAGGAGCGCATCGACAAAGGGCCCGACGTCCAGGCCGTCCACCACCCGGACTTGAGACGTGGCGAGCTGTGCAGCAACGCGCCCGCCGAGGCCGCGCCCGCCGATGAAGAGGTGAGCGGGAGCGGCCGAGGGGTCGCGGCCCAGGGTGGCGATGGCATGACGGAGCGTCCGCTCCAGCACCGGGAGGGGGTCGGGGCGCTTTTTGCCGGCCTCGGCGAACGGGAAGTTGAAGCGCAGTGTCAGGTACTTGCGCTCGGTAAGGGCCTGCTGGAGCGCCACCAGCAGCGGCTCGTCCTTGCTGCCGGTCGAGCCGTGGGCGAGCACGACGCTGACTCGCGAGCCCGTGGGCCACCATTCGGGGACTCCGAGCACACCAGAAACCGCCTCGAGGCCGTGGACCGGCTCGATCAGCGGAATCTTCACTTCCTCGAACCGGGCGAGCGGCTCCAATGCTCCCTCCGGGGCGCACTGTAACTCATGCCGAGCGCAAATGACGCGCTTCTGTGTGGCCCCGGGCGATGGAAGGCGGGCCCGAGGAGGGGTACCCTGGCGCTGCAACCCCGCGGAGAAGCGATGGAAAAGGTCCTGATTACGGGCATCTCGGGCGGCCAGGGGCGGCTTCTAGCCCGGCGCCTGCTCGAGAGCTACGAGGTCTGTGGCGTAGACCGGCTGGCCTGGGAGGGCCGGCCTCGCGACGTCACCGTCCACCTCGTGGACCTGCGAAAGAAGAAGTTCGAGGACGTGATCCGCACGGAGCTCCCCACCGCGGTCGTCCACATGGGGTTCATCCGCCACTTCCGTGGCGACGAGCGTACCCGCCACGACGTGAACGTGCGCGGGACCAAGCATCTCCTCGACCACTGCACGCACTACGGCGTGCAGAAGCTCGTGGTGCTCTCGAGTGGCTACGTCTACGGCGCCTTCCCCGAGAACCCGTACTACATGGACGAGGACCAGCCGCTGTCGGCCAGCCGCTCCTATCCCGAGCTGCGCGATCTCGTGGAGGTGGACACGCTGGCCTCGGCCTTCATCTGGAAATACCCGCAAATCCGGACCTGCGTGCTGCGTCCGGTGAATGTGCTGGGCTACTTCGTACATTCGATGATCGGCGGCTATCTCCGCCAGTCGTATCCGCCGACCGTCATGGGTTTCGATCCCATGATGCAGTTCGTGCACGAAGAGGACCTTTGTGAGGCCATCGCTCTCGCGCTGCAGCACGGCCTGCAGGGCGTCTTCAACGTGGTGGGCCCCGGGGCGGTGCCGCTGCACACCGCCATCCGCGAGACCGGCGGCAGAGCCCTCCCGCTCCCCGAACCGCTGGTGCGCCCGATCTTCGAGCGCCTGTTCCACATGGGTCTCTGGCCCTACCCGACAGGCACGCTCGACTACCTCAAGTTCCCCGTCACGCTCTCCGGCAAGCGCTTCGCCGAGGCCACGAACTTCCGCTGCCTGTTCGGCCTCGAGGAGATCTTCCAGAGCGTGCGGCGAAAGTAGGAGCCTGCATGCCCGGCCGCCCCTCGGGCGTGAATGCCATCGTGCGGGACCTTCTGGGGGCCGTGGTGCCGCTCTCCGTCCGCGAGCTCGAGCGCGAGGTCGAGGAGCGGCTCTCGAAAGTGCCGACCCGCCTCAACGAGTTCGGCTACGACCCGTTCGGCTTTTCGCCGGCCGGCGTTCAGTCGAGCGCGCTCTTCGCCGCGCTGCTCTACCGCTGGTACTTTCGCGTAGAGACCCACGACATCCAGCGCGTGCCCGAGGGGCGCGTGCTCCTGATTGCCAACCACGCGGGGCAGCTCCCGTTCGATGGCATGATGATCTCGGCGGCGATGCTGCTCGAGTCCGAGCCGCCGCGCATCGTACGCTCGATGGCCGAGTTCTGGGTGCCGCAGCTTCCGTGGGTGAACGTAATCGCCGCGCGCGGCGGCGTGCTCGTCGGCACGCCCGAGAACTGTGTCGCCATGCTCGAGACCGGCGAGTGCGTGCTGGCCTTCCCGGAAGGCGTGCGCGGCATGAGCAAGCTCTTCTCGCAGCGCTACAAGCTGCAGCGTTTCGGCCTTGGCTTCATGCGGCTCGCACTCGAGACCGAGACCCCGATCGTGCCGGTGGCCGTGATCGGCTCCGAGGAGCAGCAGCCGGGCCTCGCGAATCTGCCGCGCGTCGGCAAGCTCCTGGGCATGCCATCCTTCCCGATCACGCTCGGCTTCCCGTGGCTCGGTCCGCTCGGCATGCTGCCGCTTCCGGTGAAATACCACCTCTATTTCGGAGAGCCGATCCACTTCGAGGGCTCGCCCACGGACGAGGACTCCGTCGTGGAGGAAAAAGTGGACGTCGTCCGCAAGGCGATCGCCGAGATGTCCGAGCGCGGACGCGACGAGCGGCGCGGGGTGTTCCACTAGTGCGCGCACGCTCGGCATGGGCGTGGCTCGCCGCCCTGCTAGCACTGGCTACGCAGTCAGGCTGCGTGCAGCTCGCTCCCGGCGCAGGCGGCGAGGCCTCGTCCTCGGAGTCCGCCCTGCCAATCCTCGACGGCGCGGCGAGGGCGCCTGCGCGGGTCGTGCTGGTGAGCGTCTCGGGTCTGACGCCGTCGGCCTATCTGCCGGCGCCGGGCTCCGCCGCGCCGATGCCGACGCTTGCCGCGATGGCGCAGGCCGGCGCCGCGGCCGAGAGCGTCGTGCCTGTAACGCCGGCAGCGAGCTATCCCGCCCATGCCACGCTCGTCACGGGCCGCACTCCCGCGGCGCACGGCATCACCTCGGACCGGCTGCCGGGCGACCACGGGAGCCAGCGGCGGCACCCGACGCCGCGCTCGCCGCTTCGCGCGCCCGCGCTGTGGGAGGCCGTTGCCGAAGCCGGGCGTCGCTCGGTCGTGCTCGGCTGGCCCGGCTCGAGCGGCGGGCGCATCGACCTCGTCTTCCCCGAAAGCTTCTGGCTCGAGCCGAGCGAAAACTGGAAGACCTGGATCGAGGCCCATGCGAGCCCGGGTCTGCTTGACGCTGCGCGCCGCCTCGGAGCCGACTCCATCACCACCGCGAGCTCCGGGCCGGAGCGCGACCACCTGCTGGTCGGACTTGCCTGCGAGACGTTGCGTTCGAGCTTGCCGCCGGCGCTCCTGCTGCTGCACCTATCCCAGGCCGAGCCGCCGCTCGCACTGGCCGGCCCGGGCTCGCCCGAGGCCCAGGCCGCGTTTGCGGCCACGGATCGGGAACTCGCACGGCTGCTGGGCTGCCTGCGCGAGGCCGGCTTCGCCGATTCGACGGCCGTGTTGGTGGCTGGCGATCACGGCGCGCTCGCCATACACAGCTCAGCGTCGCCGAATATTGTCCTTCGAGAAAAAGGGCTGATCGTCCCGACGCTGGACGGCGCCGGCGTTCAGCGCTGGTCCGCACTCTGCCGCTCCAACGGCGGCTCCGCATTCGTCTACGCCCGCACCGAGGAGGACGCGCGACTCGCGCGCCGCGCCCTCGAAGGGCTAGCGGCCCGAACCAAGGCCTTCCGCATCGTGCCGGCCCGCGAGCTGATCGAGAAGGGCGCGGATCCCGAGGCCTGGTTTGGCCTCGAGGCGGCGGAGGGCTTCTGGCTCGACGAGGACTCCAGCGGCCCCGTCGTGAAGCCTACGCCGATCCGCGGCAGCTGGGGCAACGTCGCGGCAGGGCCTGGCCTCGAGCCCGGCTTCGTGGCCTGGGGTCGGGGCGTGCGGGGCGGCGCGCGGATCCCCGTGATGAAGCAAACCGACATTGCGCCCACGGCGGCCGTGCTACTCGGCTTCCAACTCGGCGCTCTCGACGGCCAGCCTGTCGCGGGAGTGCTGGCTCTGCCCGCGGTCGCCGCGCCGCCCCCGAAGGAGCCCGTCCATGCCCCTTGAGCCGGGAGTCTGCCTCGTGCTCGGAGCCTCCAGCGGCTTTGGCGCCGCAGCCGCCCGTGCTTTTGCCGCGGCAGGCCTCGACGTCTGCGGCGTCCATCTCGATCGCAGGGCGACTCAGCCGCTGGCCGAGGCCGTGGCGCGCGACGTCGAGAAAGCCGGCCGCCGCGCTCTCTTCTTCAACGTCAACGCGACCGACGCCGCCCGGCGCGACGAGGTCGTGCAAGCGCTGGCACAGGCGACGCAGGGAGGGCCGGGCGTGCGCGTGCTGCTGCATTCGCTGGCGTTCGGAACGCTGCGACCGCTGGTCGCCCCCGAGGCAGACGGAGCCGTCCGTCCGCCGCAGATGGCGATGACTCTCGAGGTGATGGCGACGAGCCTGGTGGACTGGACGCAGGCCCTGCTGGCAGCGGGCCTGTTGGAGCGCCGCGCGCGCGTGTTCGCCATGACGAGCGAAGGCAGTCGGCGCGTGTGGCCGGCCTACGGCCCCGTGGCGGCCGCGAAGGCCGCGCTCGAAAGCCTCGTGAGGCAGCTCGCCGTGGAACTCGCGCCGCAGGAGATCGCGGTGAACGCGATCTGTGCGGGCGTGACGGAGACGCCCGCCGCGCAAAAGATTCCTGGCTTCGAGCGCATGCTCGAAAGCGCTCAGGCGCGTCACCCGCGCGGGCGGCTCACGACACCGAACGATGTCGCGACTGCGCTGGTGTCGCTGGCGGACGCCGGCTGCGGCTGGCTCACGGGTAACGTGATCCACGTGGATGGCGGGGAGGCGCTCGTCGCATGAGCGAGGACCGCATCACGATCGAGCTCAATCCTCGCGAGGGCCGGCTCTACGATCGCATGCGGGCCAAGATGGTGGCGCCGAAGCCGGGCCAGGCCTCGGGCCTCGGCGACATGCTGCTGCTGCTTCCGGATCTCACGGTGCTGCTGCTGCGGCTGCTGCGGGACGATCGCGTGAGCATCGGCTCCAAGGGCATCGCGCTGCTTGGCCTCGGCTACATCCTCTCGCCCGTGGATCTGCTGCCCGAGCTCCTGCTCGGCCCGATCGGCCTCGTGGACGATCTGCTGGTGGTGGCGGCTACGCTGTCGCGGCTGGTGAACCACGTCCATCCGGATGTGGTGCGCTCGCATTGGTCAGGGCAGGGTGACGCCCTCGATGCGATCCAGCGTGTGATGGCCTGGGCCGAGGCGCAGCTGACGGGTCTCTGGCAGCGCCTGTGGCGGCGGCTCACGGGCACGCCCCGGCCGTAGTCAAAGTCTGATGCCGCTCTCGTCTGTGGCATGCTGAGGCAAGGAGGACGCTGCCAGGCATGAGCGATCCAACCGCTTTGCAGCGCCACCACGCAGTCTGGTCGATCACCGGCGACGCGGAGATCCGCATCGAGCGCGACGAGCACGGTGTGCCCCATGTGCGGGCCCGCTCCGAGCCGGACCTTTATCGCGGCCTTGGCTACGTACACGCGCGCGACCGCGGTCTGCAGATGCTGCTGCAGCGCATCCTCGGCCAGGGCCGTGCCTGCGAGTGCCTTCGCGACGACGATGCGATGCTCGGCATCGACCGCTTCTTCCGGCGCATGAAGTTTGGCCATGCCGCGGCGGATCAGGTGCTGGCTCTGGCAGCGCCCGCGCGTGCACTGGCCGAGGCGTACTGCGAGGGCGCGAACGCCGCCTTCCGTCGGCGTCTGCCGTGGGAGCTTCGCCTGCTCGGCCATCGCTTCGAGGCATGGACCGTCGCCGATTCGCTTCTCGTCGCACGCCTTATCGGATACGTCGCCCTGGCGCAGAGCCAGGGTGACATGGAACGCCTGCTGCTCGAGATGCTGCAGGCGGGCGTGCCGCAGGAAAATCTAGACGAGCTCTTTCCCGGCGTGCTCGGCGGACTCGACACAGAGCTCGTCCGCAGCCTTCGGCTCGGCGAGCGGCTGGTGCCACCGGCCCTGCGCTGGATGGCTGGGCTCCCGCGCGCGATGGCGTCGAATAACTGGGTGATCGCGGGCCGCAAGACCGCACGAGGAAGCCCGCTTCTCGCCAATGATCCGCACCTCGAGTGCAACCGGCTCCCGGCCGTCTGGGCCGAGGTCGTGCTCGAGCTCGGCGAGCGCTTCTGCATCGCAGCCAGCATGCCCGGCATTCCCGGCGCGCTGCTCGGACGAAGCAACGATCTGGCGTGGGGCGCGACGTACAGCTTCATGGACGCCACCGACTCCTGGATCGAGGACTGCCGCGACGGCTGCTATCGGCGCCTCGTCGCCGGCGAGGAGCAATGGGTTCCCTTTCAGCGTCGAACGGAGATCATTCACCGCCGCAATCATCCCGACGTGGAGCTCGTCTTGCATGAGAACGAGCATGGCCTGCTCGACGGCGATCCGAGCGAGCGGGGCCTGCTGCTCGCCACCCGTTGGTCCGGCGCGGTCTCGGGTGCGCGCTCGATCGAGGCCCTCCTCGGCATGCTGCATGCGACGGACGTGCCGCAGGGCATGGCGCTGCTCGGCCGCATGGAGACGGCCTGGAATTGGGTGCTGGCCGATCGCGACGGCAACATCGGCTACCAGATGTCGGGCCTGCTGCCAAAACGCCGGGCCGGCTGGCACGGCGTCGCACCCGTCCCGGGCTGGGAGCCCGAGAACGACTGGCAGGGCTTCGCTGCGCCAGAAGATCTCCCGCGTGCCCTCAATCCGGAGAGCGGCTTCTTCGGCACCGCCAACGAGGATCTGAACCGCTTTGGTCGCGCGCAACCGATCACGTTGCCGATGGGCGGCTATCGCGCGGAGCGCATCGCCGCGCTGCTCGCTGCCCGCGACGACTGGACGCTCGCCGACGTGCAGGCCATGCACATGGATGTGTACTCGCTGCAGGCCGAGCACTTCCTGGCTATTGCCCGGCCGCTCTTGCCGCAGACTCCGAACGGCGTGCTCCTGCGCGAATGGGATCTGCGCTACGACGTGGCCTCCCTTGGGGCCTCGCTCTTCGAGAGCTTCTACCGCGCTCTTCTCGTCGAGGTCTTCGGCTCCAAGTGTGGTTTGGCGGTGATCGAGCATCTCGGCGAGCAGACCGGCATCCTCGCCGACTTCTATGCAAACTTCGACCGTGTGCTGCTCGACGCCGGCAGCGTGTGGTACGGGGACGAAGGTCGTGACGCCGTGTTCCGCCGCGTCGCCGCGCTCGCTCTGGCTGCGCCGCCGCGGCGCTGGGGAGAGCGGCAGCGCATCGTGATGAAGCATGTCCTGCTGGGTGGGCGACTGCCGCGGCTCTTCGGCTTCGATCGCGGTCCGATCGAGCTGATCGGCGGCCGGGCGACGATCCACCAGGGCCAGATCTATCGCTCGGGCGCGCGCGAGACCAGCTTCGCGCCGTCGTACCGGCTCGTTACGGATCTCGGCGAGCCGGCCGCGCACACCGCCCTCGCCGGCGGCCCCTCCGACCGCCGCTTCTCCCGCTGGTATGCGTCCGGCATCGCCGACTGGCTCGCGGGACGCCTGAAGCGGCTGCGCCCCTTGCAGCATGGATGAGTTTCCTGAACCGCCACTTCAGATTTCTCAATCCTCGGTGTGATCGGAGCGGCCTCTTCGTTTTCGATTGATTCGCGGCGTCTGGCAGGAGAGGGGCAGCGTGATCCCCTGCGGCAGCCCGGCCTGCTACGCTGCAATGCGCGGAGGAGATCGTGATGCATTTGTTGCTTCTGCGCGCTCTCGTGATGCTCGTCCTCATGGGTGCTTCGCTGGATCGCGCGCTGGCCGATCCGCCGCCGCCCGGCAGCGCGGAGAGCGAAGCGCCCGCACGTCCGGGAGCGGCGGCGCTCGGAACGGGAACGATCTTCATGACGCGTGCCGCGATTCGTGCTCCCGAGAGCGCGCAAATATTTCTTTCCCAAGGCAAGCAGCTCGCGAAACTGGACGAGCCCGTAGGCTCGTGTCGGCTCCAGGTCCGCGTCCCGGGTACCCAGATCCCGAGCGGCACGCCGCTCACGGTCGTCTCCTTGAGCGCCACGACCTCGCCCTACGAAGATCGCGGCATCAGCTCCGTCCGCTGGATCTTCGAGGCGAGCGATCCGGCCGAGTCGCTGCTTTGCGATACCGTGGGCTCGAACGGGCCCTCCCAGGGCGACGTCGAGGCAGAGCTGCAGGGGATCCTCGCGATCGAGCCGATCGCCGCCCCGACGGAGTGAGAGCTACCGAGGGACGCGCTTCCGTGCCCGAAGCCGCGCCGCCGGGCACGTCGCTCACCGAGGGAAGCCTTCGCCGAGCGCTCTTCTCGCTCGTCGCGCCGATGTTCGCGATGAACGTGGTCGGCGTCGTCTTCCAGGTGGCCGATCTGCGCTTCATCGGTGCGCTCGGACCTGCGGCGCTTGCGGCGGTCGTGCTGGCGAACCAGGGCATCCGGCAGCTGGCCTTCCTCGGTGTGATGGGGCTGTCGTGGGCAGCGGGAACCGTCGTGGCATGGCACGTCGGTGCTGGCGACCAGGAGGGCGCCGAGCGGGCCGCGGGCCAGACGCTCCTGATCGGAGCCGTCGTCTACCTGATCCTCGCGGTGCTGGGTGTGGCTGCGGCCGGGCCCATCTTCTCGCTCTTGAATCCCACCGAAGAAGTGCGCGCGATCGGCGTGCCGTACCTGCGCCTCATCTTCGTGCTCTCTTACGCCATGGTCTTCTCGCAGCTCGGCGGTGCCGTGCTCACGGGCGCAGGCGATGCCACGACGCCCATGCGCATCTCGATCCTGACCACGGTCGTGATGATCGTCGCCGAGTGGGCTCTCATCTTCGGCAAGCTCGGCATGCCGGCGCTCGGCGTCACGGGAGTCGCCGTGGGCTCGACGGCCGGCGCGACCCTCGGGCTCGGCCTGCTGCTCTGGGTGCTCTTCGCCGGACAGAGCTCGATCCGGCTACGACTGCGGCATATGCGACCCGATCCCGTGCTGATGCGGCGGATCCTCGCTCTCTCGTGGCAGCCGATGCTTCAGCTCTCGACGCGCGTGATCGTGACCGTCCTCTTCGCCCGCCTCGCGGCCGGCTTCGGTACCGCGGCGCAGGCCGCCTTCGCCGTCGGCATGCGGGTCGACCTGATCCCGCTCGCGCTGGGCCTTCCGATCGCGAACGCCGCGGCGACGCTCGTGGGGCAGAACCTGGGTGCGGAGAAACCCGAGCGCGCCGCCCGCAGCGTCTGGATCGCGACGACCTGGCATGCCGCGCTGCTCTGGCCGCTGGCGATCGTGCTCCTGCTTATTCCGGATCGTATCGTGGCCTTCTTCGCGGCCGACCCCGAGGTGATCGCACTCGGCGCCACCTATCTGCGCTACTCCGCCGTGAGCTTCTTCTTCATGGCTGTCTACATGGTGCAGTTCCGCGCTCTCCAGGGTGCGGGCGACATGCTGCCCGTGATGGTGATTTCGGTGCCGATCCTGCTCGCGATCACGCTGCCGCTGGCCGTCTGGCTGTCGCGGCCGTCGCTGCTCGGCCTCTCAGGCCTGTGGGCGGCCTCGCTGGCCTCGATCGTGATCGTGACCGGCGCGACCGCGGCCTGGTACGCGACGGGCCGCTGGAAGAAGCTCCGGCTCGTGGAGCGAGTGGAGGAGCTCGTGTGAGCTCTGCCGTCGGGCGGCGAAGCCCATCAGACCCAGGCCGGCGAGCAGCAGGGTCCAGGTTCCAGGTTCGGGCACGGGCGCCATGGAGAAACTGATGTCGTATCCGCGGCCCAATGGGTCGAAGACGCGGGTCGAGAAGCTCCCGAACATATCGGCATCCGCCCCGCCGACGCCGCTGAGGCTCGCGGCAGCCGTCATTTCCGCAGTGAGCTTCAAGGTCTCGCCCACGGTTGCGTCGAAATCGATGAAATCGAGACCCAGCGGGAAGGCGCCGGTGTGGATGCCGGCCCCATAGGCAAGCGGGTCATTCTCGCCATGCGCCAGCTCCACCAATTCGTTGTACTCGCCCCCTTGAGTGATTAAAGTCCCGCCTCCCCAGAGCGTGGAGTTGTTTCTCGCGCTCCATGATCTGTCTCTCGTTACCTGGCCGGTGAGATCGCCCGGCGAATTGGGTGTCCTGGATTGCGCAACGATGCCGGTACTGAGGTCGACCGAAGCGGCATAGGCGTTGCGCTGGCAGTCAAGGAGAAGGGGCCCGCAAAGGCCGGTTGGGCCGCGCAGGATCATTCCGTGGAACTCCCCCGACGCCGAGGCTGCCGTCCTCTGCGGGTCGGTGGTGCCCCATACGGACAGATCGCCGTCGGTGTCGAATGCCCAACGCAGGCCGGCGGCCCGATCCCCGGCGACGGCCCCGCTGCCACCGGCGCCGATGACGAAGGTGAACTCGATTTTCGTGTTGCTGATCGCCGACGCCGTGGACGCGCTATCTCCCGCGAAGACATACGCGAAAGCCCCCATGTTCGTGTATCCGCCCAGGGTACTTGCACCGGCATCGGCGTAGCCGCTGGCCTTGGCGTACGAATGTCCTGGCAAGGGGAATGGAATCACCACGCCTCCGCCGAAATGCCCGGCGTTGACACGGGCGCTGTCGCGGTACAGGTAGGTGTACTCCGCCATGACGTCGCCGGTGCCGTCGAGCACCGGGGTCACTGTTTCTGAGTCGGACACCAGGTGTGGATCGCCGAGCTCGAAATAGCCATTTGTTGCGCTTGCTCCGGGCGCCCCACGCGAATACTCGGTGACTTCCAGTTCGGCCAGGGCATGTGCTGTCCCCGGAAGCCAGAGCCAGGCTGCGACTGCCGCGCTCATCAGACGGTGGGTCGTCATTTCTGAACTCCTACCCGGCATGCGCGGATCGCCGCGCGCGAAACTGGCCGGCTCCCGCGCCGCCGCCGGCGCCCGGCCTTCCAGAATCGGGCGAAGCGCCAGCGCGCCCGGCCTTCTAGCCTTCTAGTATGGATAGTGGGCATAAGCGTGCGCAGGTGTCAATCAACGACGGCCGAGGGGTGATGTCTTGAGCTCCGAAAATCCCGGGCGACCGCGTCCTTTTGCCGGTCTCCGGGTGCTCGACTGCTCCCAGGTGCTGGCGGGGCCCTACGCCGGGCGGCTGCTGGCCGAGATGGGGGCCGACGTGATCAAGCTCGAGGCGCCTGCCGGCGACGCCACGCGCGTGATCGCGCCGAAGGGAGACCGTGGCATGTCGGGCATGTACACCTGGGCCAACCTCGGCAAGCGGAACGTCTGCATCGACCTCCGTCGGCCCGAAGGGCGCGAGCTGGGATTTGGCCTCGCATGCTGGGCCGACGTGATCCTCGAGAACTTCCGGCCCGGCGTCGCCGAGCGCCTCGGGCTCGGCTGGGAGGCCGTGCATGCGGCGAACCCCCGCTGCGTGATGCTGTCGATTTCGGGCTTCGGCAGCGACTCGTCGCTGCGTGATCGCGGCGCCTACGCGCCGACGATGCATGCCGCTACCGGCCTGCTCGAATACACCGCGCGCAAGGCAAAGCTCCCCGTGCGGCCGCTGGCCGACGCCTATGCCGACCTCACGACCGCGATGCATGCGATGGTCGGCCTGTGCGCGGCGCTGCGCGTGGCCGAGCGGACGGGCGTCGGCGAGCGCGTCGAGATCGCGATGTACGACGCCGTGCTTGGCACCTATTCGGAGACCTGCTTCGAACTCTTCGACCCGAGCCAGACCCGGCCCGAGCCGCCCGCATACGATGCGGGAGCCAATGGAAGGATCGCCGTCGCGGGCCCGCCGCAGCATGTCTGGTCGGAGCTCCGCAAGCACTTTTCGGAAGAGATCGCCGACCCGGCGCACCCGGGCATGGAGCTGCCGGAGAAGGCGAGCCTGCGTCACGAGACGATCGAGCGCTGGATGTGTGCACAGGCCTCGCGCGAGGCGCTCCTTCACCGGCTCGAGCGCGAGGCGAACCTTCCGTGTGCGCCCGTCGCGACGCTGCACGAGGCGCTCACGGGCCCGTTCGCCCAGGAGCGCGGACTGCTGCTCGAGGTGGACGACCGCCTCGGCGGGACACGGCCCGTGGTGCGGCTTCCCTACCGCTTCTCGCGCTCCGCCGTTGGCGCCGAGCGACCCGCGCCGTTTCGGGGCGAGCACAACACCGAGGTCGCACGCGAGTTGCTCGGTCTCGACGATGCGCGCATCCGCGAGCTCGAAGCCGAGGGCGTGCTCCTCGCCGGCGCGCCGCAGGATCGACCCTGAGTCCACGACGGGTTTCGGTCCCGGCGGCGACCTCTTGCTGACGAAGAATTAGACAGAGAGCGCGCAGGTGCCCAGGAGCAAGACGGGCCGCGGCGCGGTAATGTTCTTCCGGGAGGCCACGGATACAGCTCATCGTCGATGGGATTTGAGCGCCGATCCTGAGATCGAGATGTTGCATGATATCGTCAATTTTGTTTGCGACGGCTGCCGGTTCAAGGAACGCGACGCGGGACAAGTAATCATCTTGCGAACGGTGCGGGAATGGTCGGCCGCCCGGAACTCGCTGCGCTGAGTGTCCGACCCAAAGGGAGTGGGCAATGGACGATCTGGCAACCGCGACGACGAATGAGGTCGCCGCGGCTCAGCCATCCACGTTTCGCGTAAAGGAGCACACGGTCGAGATCGTCTCCGACTCCGGTGAAGGTGCTCAGAAGTGCGGCCAGCTGTTCGGGCAGGTGTCCGCCAAGATGGGAAACGGGGCATGGACGGTCGAGATCATTCCCGCCGAGATCGAGCCTCCTGCACGCAGTCCTGAAGGCGCCAGCGGCAATCGAATTCGCATCGCGTCTCGCCCGGTCACCAACTGGGGCGATACGGCGGATCTGGTGGTTGCTTTCAACGAACAGGTCCTGCTCGCCCGGCATCGCCTCCATGCGCTGTCGCCGAACGCCATCGTTCTGGTCGAGAACATGTGGGCCTCCGACGAGAACGACGACATCCGGCGTGCGTGGGCCGACGCCATGGTCGAACTCGGCCCCAGTGCGTATCGCATCATCGAAGTACCGATGGAGGCGCAATGCCTCACCATGGTGGATGACCCGAGGAAGGGCAAGAACATGTTTGCCCTCGGGCTGCTCGCCTGTGTCTACAGTCGCGATCTCGACGTGCTGCGCACGGCGATCGAATTCCAGTTCCGCAAGAAGGCCAAGGCCGTGTCGACCCGGAGCATCGGGCTGTTGGAGCTCGGCCATCGCTGGGCCACTGAACATCTCGACTTCCGTATTGAGGTGCCCACCACCAAGTCGGAACGCCCGCACGTGGTGATGAACGGCAATCAGGCGCTCGGCCTCGGTGCGATTGCCTCGGGGATGGAACTGTGCGCGATGTACCCAATCACGCCCGCCACCTCGGTGTCGCACTACCTGGCCGACGTTTTTGAAACCTTCGGCGGCATCGTCCACCAGTCCGAGGACGAGATCGCGGCGGCCGGCGTGGCCATCGGTGGCTCGTACGCCGGGAAGGTGGCATTCACCGTCACCTCAGGTCCAGGTCTCGCGCTCAAGACCGAGTTTCTCGGGCTGGCCACGATGGCTGAGATTCCGCTGGTCGTTCTCAACGTCCAGCGGGGCGGGCCGAGCACGGGCCTGCCCACCAAAGTGGAGCAGGGTGACCTGCTGGCCTCGATCTTCGGACAGCCGGGGGACACGCCGAAAGTCGTGATGGCGCCCGCGACGATTGAGGAGTGTTTTCACCTGGTCATCATGGCCCGCCGCATCGCCGAAGCGTTCCGGTGCGTGGTGATCGTGCTGTCGGACGCGAACCTGGCCACCGGCGTGCAGCCCTTCCCCCGCCCGAACCTCGATCCGCGCTGGCAGAGCGAGCCGATCGACCTGAGCCCGGTGGTGGAAGGCCGGCGGCCGTTCGACTGGGACCCGGAACTGGGGCTGTCGAGCCGGTTCATTCCGGGCCAACCCGGCGGCATGCATACGCTGACGGGACTCTCGCACGACGAGCGGAGCAAGATCGCCTACGACTCCGAGGCTCACGAACGGGGCTGCGCGATGCGCAGCCGGAAGATCGCCGTGCTGCAGCAGTCCCTCAAGCCTCCCGTTGTGTACGGCGATCCGACCGGCGACCTGCTGGTGGTCGGCTGGGGCAGCACGAAGGGCGCGATCGAAGAAGCAGTGGAACGGGCACGCGAAGAAGGTCTCCGTGTCTCGTCGCTCCACCTGACCTTCCTGTCACCGATGCAGCCGGGCATCAAGGAGATCTTCGCGGGCTTCCGAAAGGTCACGACGGTGGAGATCAACTACAGCGACCGCCGAGGCGATCCGCACATCACGGAGGAAAACCGGCGCCGCGGCCAGCTCTGCTGGCTGTTGCGTGCGGGAACGCTGGTGGACGTGGACTGCTGGACCCGCGTGCCCGGAGAGCCGTTGCGCCCCGGGATGATCGTCAAGGCCATCAAATCGATGCTCCCGGGAGGACAGGCATGAGTGGAATGGGGTTTTCGCTACCTGGTTGCCACGACGACGACGACCGCGAGTTTGACCTCGAAGACTACGAAGGCTCGGTAGCGCGCTGGTGCCGGGGCTGCGGAGACCATGCGGTGCTGACTGCGGTCGAGCGGCTGCTCACCTCGGCGCAGTTGCCACCCGAGGACACGGTCTTCGTGTCGGGCATCGGCTGCTCGAGCCGGTTCCCCCACTACCTCAAGACCTACGGGTTCCACGGCATCCATGGCCGCGCGCTGCCGGTCGCCACCGGCGTCAAGCTGCGGCGGCCGGACCTGCACGTGTTCGTCGTCATGGGCGACGGCGACTGCTGTTCGATCGGGGCGGGCCACTGGATTCACGCGATTCGATACAACGTGGACATGGTGGTGCTGCTGCTCGACAACGGCATCTATGGGCTGACCAAGAACCAGACATCTCCGACCACGCCGAAGTCGTTCCCCAGCAACACCCAGCCACGCGGCAGCTACCTCGACGCGCTCGATCCCCTGTCGGCCACGCTCGGCGTGACCAATGCGTCGTTTGTGGCCCAGACCGCCGATTGGGTGCCGGCACACCTGTATGCCACGCTCGAGGCCGCGCATGCCCATCGCGGCTTCTCCTTTGTCCGCGTCCTGCAGCGCTGCCCCCAGTTCTCCTCCCGCCTCTTCGAGGAGCTGGTCCGCCAACCTGATCGCCTCGAGCTGCTGGTGCACAAGGACGGCGTCCGTGTGCCGGCGATCGAGTCGATCTACAAGAACGTGCGTCAGCACGATCCGTCCGACTTGGAGGCCGCCAGGCGGATGGCCAACTCGGACGAGCGCTTCCGCCTCGGGGTGCTTTTCCGCGATCCGTCGAAGCCTCGCCTAGAGGAAACCCGACAACAACACTCACTCACCGCCTCGCAGAAGATCGAGCGTCTCAACGAGGAATTGGACCGCTATGCCGTTTGAGGATCTCGCCACCGAAGCCTCGGCCGCCCTCGCTGCGGCGCAGGACCGTTTTCGTTCGGCCCTCGCCACGACCATAGAAAGCGTGCGGGTACTGCTGGACGACACCCGGGCGGCTGCCGACGGTCAGTTCGGCCGCTTCGCCGCGGAGTTCGGCGCGCTCGGTTCGACCTACCTCGACCTCGACAGGCTTCTCACCGTCATCTCGGCCGGTCCAGCCGTCTCTCCTTCTGGGCTCGCGGTCGTCGAACGCGCCCATCAGGTCCTCGAGGATCTTGCTACTCGCGCCTCCTACACCGCGATCGTCCCGCCCGGCGGCAGTCTTGATGACACCGTCGGAGCCGCTCTCGCCGACGTGGGCCGGGCGATGGGCGCGGCTCGTGTGGTCGATCTCGCGCGACGCGACGCCTACCAGGCCTCAGAACACGAGCGGTATCTCGACGCGTTCCCGTTCAGTCTCTGGAGTACAGCCGAGCGGAGGCTGGCGCCCCCGCTGATCGTCGGGGTCGCCGGCGCGGACCTGCGTCCTGCGGCGCTTTCCGAGTACCTCGACGGGGGGGTCAAGCTCGTCCTCTTGGTCGAAGGCCCGGCCACGCCGGCTCCGTTGGTGCGCCTGATCACGCCGGGGGTCTTCGTGGGCCAGGCCAGCGACTTGTCCGTCCTCGCGCGCTTGGCCGCCTGGGAAGGCCCCGGCGTGGTGGCCGTGCTGCCGGAGTCTTCTGCGGCGTTCGTCCACGACCCGTCTGCCGGAAGCGACGTGGGGGACCGGTTGACAGTGTCATCCGAACCCAGCGGTCGGAGCCTGCGTCGCGTCGGTCCGTTCACCGTGGCCCAGCAACGGGACGAAGTTCGGCAACTGAACGATCTCGCCGCCAGAAACGCGCCCGTAGCCGCCGCGGCAGCCACAGAAACCGGCCAGGGTGCCGACGATCCCGTGGGCAAGCTGGCCGCCTGGCTGCTGGCCCAGGCGGACCCGGCTGGCAATGCCGACAAGGACACGACGGGGCGCTAGCGAATGACGACTGGCGCTCTCGTCTCCTCCGCGCTGATCCTCGGCGGTGTCGGGACCTTGTTCGCTCTCGTCATCGCCATGGCGCAGCGCCGCTTCTACGTCTGGGAAGATCCGCGCATCGAGGCCGTGGTGGGCATGCTGCCGGGCGCTAATTGTGGCGGCTGTGGCCAGGTCGGATGCCGGCCGTTCGCCGAGCATCTGGTGGCGGGCGAGATCGAGCCGGCCACCTGCACGGTGCTCTCGGCCGACGCCCGCGAGGAGATGGCCGCGTATCTCGGCGTCGAAGTCGGGTCGGCCACGCGCCGGGTCGCGCGTCTGCTGTGCGCGGGAGGATTCGACGTCGCGCCGGTTCGTGCGGAGTACGTCGGCCTGCAGACCTGTAGCGCGGCCGCCGCGGTGGCCGGCGGGGCGAAGGCGTGCAGTTGGGGCTGTCTCGGACTCGCCGACTGCGTCCGCGCCTGCGCGTTCGACGCGATGTTCATGAACCCGGTCGGACTTCCGGTGGTGATTCCCGATCACTGCACCGCCTGCGGTGACTGCGTGGACGCATGCCCGAAAGGCCTCTACACGCTCATGCCGGAGGCGCAGCAGCTGATCGTCCAGTG
>CAYGXT010000019.1:0-17240 GCA_964353695.1 uncultured Myxococcaceae bacterium | reverse complement strand
CTCGAGCAGGTTGCCCAGGGCCCCGTATACGTCGATTCGAACCGTCGCACCGGCGGCACCGGTCACGTAGGCGCCCGCACGCAGGACGTCGGTCGCGAAGTCCAGCGCGAAGGAGGTCGGGACGGTGGCGCCGTGCAGGTTGTCGAAGGCGCCAAGATAGGCAGTTCCGAGGGGCACGTCGGTCGCGGAGGCGACGCTTCCGTTTGCGCCCCAGCCGTTGCTGGCCCCAGCCGGCAGGCTGAAGTCGTGAACGAAGGCGCCGTTGCTCATGGTCCCCGGATTCGGGACGGGCGAGCTCAGGGTAATCCCGGAGCCGAAGATGTAGTCCCCAAGCAATCCTGGCTCGACGATGTTTGCGAACGGGCTCTGCCGCACGTTCAGCCCGACCATGACCCCTTCGAAGCTCTCGATAATCGCGCTGGCTCCGAAGGCACCCACACCGATGGAGGCCGCTGAGGCGGCGACGGGCAGGAAACAAGACGCCACGAGGCCGGCGAGGATGCGCTTCATGGGTCACTCACGTGTGTAAAATCACACAATTCCTTTCAGCTATCGTCCCGGGCGGTGGTGTACTTTAGACCCATTTGACCGAACTCAGACCTTCGCGTCCTCCATCCTTGGGGCAGAGCGGCAGGTCGTCAGCAGCGCCGCGGCGGGGCTAGCCTCGGCCGCACATGACGGGGCAGTGGGAGATCGTCGCCCCGCTCAATCGCAGACCTCGGCGCAGCCGAGCTCGCGGAGCCGCTCGCGGATCGTCCGGGCGGCGGCGTCCATCGCTTCGGGCCTCGGGCTTTTGTCGGCGCGCGAGAAGTCGAAGTCGCGCAGATCGTTTACCGGGACGAGATGCAGGTGCACGTGCGGCACCTCGAGACCGGCGATCATGAGCCCCACCCGGGTAGGTAGGAAGCCGAGCTGGATTGCCTGGCCTACCTGCTGCGCCACACGCATCAGATGCTGAGCGAGTTCAGGAGACAGATCGATCCAGTGATCCATCTCGAGCCGGGGCACCACCAGGGTGTGTCCAGGCCGCAGCGGGTTGATGGTCAGGAAGGCGACGGCTTGCTCGTCCTTCCATACGAAGCGGCCGGGGAGCTCGCCCCGGATGATGCGGGTAAAGACGCTAGCCACCTTGCCTCCTCCTCGCGCGGGGCATCCGGTACGGTACCCTCCTCGCGCCCCTCGAGCCCGCGGAAAGGCCCCCCACCATGAATGCCCTCGACCTTCTCATCACAGCGAGCGCCGGCATCCTGATCGGTCTCCTGGTAGGCAGGCGCTACAGCCGCGACCGCCTGCGTTGCCGGGAGCTCGAAGCCGAGCTGGCGGATGCCCGCGCGACCGCGGCCGGCTACCGCGAACAGGTCGCCACGCACTTCACGGAGACCTCGGAGCTCGTGCATGGCCTCACCCTCCAGTACCGCGCCGTCTACGACCACCTGGCGGACGGGGCACGTACGCTCTGTCCCGAGCGCATGATGGAGCTCACCCAGGGCGACTCCGCGCAAGCGCTGCTCGCGACGCGCGCGGAGCAAGCGGACGAGGAGCAAGCGGACGAGGAGCAATCCGACGAGGCGGACGCACTCGCTTCGGCGCACTGATCACAGACACTCCACAACGCATCCGGAGAGAGGAGCTTGGAAATGGGCAGGAAGGTCTACGTCGTCGGCGTCGGGATGACGAAGTTCGAGAAGCCGGGGTCGAAGCAGTGGGACTACCCGGACATGGCGAAGGAGGCGGGCGAGATGGCGCTCGCCGACGCCGGCATCCCCTACGAGGACGTCGAGCAGGCCGTGGTCGGCTACTGCTACGGCGAGTCCACCGCGGGCGAGCGCGCTGTCTACACACTCGGGCTCACGGGCATCCCGATCTACAACGTCAACAACAACTGCTCGACGGGTTCGACGGCACTCTTCATGGCCAAGCAGTTCATCGAAGGCGGACTGGCGGACTGCGTGCTCGCCCTCGGCTTCGAGAAGATGGAAAAGGGATCCCTCGGCGCCAAGTGGACCGATCGCGTGAACCCGATGGACAAGCACTTCACGCTCATGATGCAGCTGCGCAAGTTCGTCGCCGCGCCGCCCGCGCCGCAGATCTTCGGCAACGCCGGCCGCGAGCACATGGAGAAATACGGCACCACCGCCGAGCAGTTCGCGAAGATCGGGTGGAAGAGCCACAAGCACTCGGTGAACAACCCCTACTCGCAGTTCCAGAACGAGTACACGCTAGAGCAGATCATGGCCGCACCGATGGTCTACGAGCCGCTCACCAAGCTGCAGTGCTGCCCGACCTCGGACGGAGCCGGCGCGGCGATCCTCGCCAGCGAGGAATTCGTCAAGAAGCACGGCCTCCAGAAGCAGGCCGTCGAGATCGCCGGTCAGGCGATGGTCACCGACATGAAGAGCACCTTCGACGAGAAGAGCTGCATCAAGCTCATCGGCTCCGACATGACGAAGAAGGCGGCGGAGAAGGTGTACCAGCAGTCGGGGCTCGGCCCGGAGAACATCGACGTCGTGGAACTCCACGACTGCTTCTCGACCAACGAGATGATCACCTACGAGGCCCTCGGCCTGTGTCCGGTGGGCAAGGGCGGCGAGTTCGTGGACTCCGGCGCCAACACCTACGGCGGCAAGGTCGTCGTAAACCCGTCCGGCGGCCTCATCTCGAAGGGACATCCGCTGGGGGCAACCGGCCTCGCGCAGTGCGCCGAGCTCAACTGGCAACTGCGCGGCAAGGCCGACAAGCGACAGGTGCCGGGCGCGAAGGTAGCCCTGCAGCATAACCTCGGCCTGGGTGGCGCCGCGGTCGTGACGCTCTACCGCAAGGGTTGACCCGAGTGCGGCGGGCATCCGCCGGGTAATTCCTGGCGCCATTCACGAAGAACAACACGTCGTCGAGCGTGTCGAGTATCCTGCGCGCGGGTGCGTCTTCCTACCGCGACAAAGGTCTACTACTCGCTCGGCGACCACACGCTCAACCTTGCGCTCTCCGTCCTCTCGCTCTTCTATCTGTTCTTCCTGACCGAGGTGGCGGGGCTCCGGCCAGCCCTCGCCGCGGTGGTGCTCCTGCTCGGACGCACCATCGACGCCTTCACCGATCCGCTCATGGGCCGCCTCTCCGACCTCACGCGCTCGCGCTTCGGACGCCGCCGGCCCTACTTCCTGATCGGCGCCATTCCATTTGGCCTCGGCTTTGCGGCGCTCTGGATCGTCCTGCCTGACGTGTCCGAACCGATGCGCTTTGTCTATTACACGGCCGCCTACGCCTTCCACACCATCGCATCGACCGTTCTGAGTGTTCCGTACATGGCGCTCCTGCCCGAGCTGACCCTCGACTACGAGGAGCGCACGAGTCTGAGTACCTACCGATCCGCAGCGAGCGTGGTCGGAACGATCCTGGCGGCGGTCATGACGAAGCCAGCCGTGGATGCCCTCGGTGGCGGCGCTCGGGGCTTCCTGATCGTGGGCTGCCTCTACGGCGTCTGGCTCGCCCTGCCCTGGGGCCTGGTATTCCTGGGTACCAGAGAGCGCCCGGAGTTCCAGCGCGAGCCGCGCACGTCCTTCCTGGACGGCCTTCGTCTCGTCGTTCGTCACCGGGCGTATCGCACGCTGATGGCGCTCTATCTCTGCTCCCGGATCGCCATGGATGTGGTGGCAGCGATGCTGATCTTCTACTTCACCTACTGGCTGGCGCGGCCCAAGGACTTCGAGCTCACGATGGGTCTGATGTTGGTCGCAGCCATGGTCTCGCTGCCCTTCTGGCTGCGCGCGTCCTACGGCACCGATAAGCGTACGCTCTTCATCGCGGGCTCCTGCTGGTGGGCGGCCGTGCAGATCTTCTTCCTGATCGCCACGCCAGCCTGGCCGGCGTGGAGCTTTCTCCTCCTCGGCGCGCTGGCAGGGATCGGCTATGCGATCGCCGATCTCATGCCCTGGTCGATGCTCGGCGACGTGGTCGACGCCGACGAGCTTCGGACCGACGAACGGCGCGAGGGCATCTACGCCGGCTTCTTCACGTTCCTGCGCAAGCTCTCGGGTGCGACGGCCGTGGCGCTGGCTGGGCTCACTCTCGACCTGGCGGGCTTCGAGGGCGGAAAGACACCGTCCCCGGTAGCGCTGGAGACGATCCGCTGGCTCACGGGCGCAGTGCCCACCGCGTTCATCCTGCTCGGGGTCCTGCTCGCCCGCGGCTATCCGATCTCGCGAGATCGCCACGCCGAAATGCGGCGCGCTCTCGACGCGCGAGCAGCTGGGATCTAGCCGCTCACGAGTCCCGTCTCGCGCAGCGTCTCCTCGACGAAGCGTCGAACCGCCGGCTCCATCGCGATGCTCATATGGCTGCCCTGGTACCAGAGCACCTTCGGCCGTCGCCAGTGGATCCAGAGGTCGCGCACCTGGTCGGCAGGCACCAGACGGTCGGCGACGGCGCCGAAGATCGCACGGCCCTCGTGGGGCACTTGCGGCTCGAGGGCGAGCGGCGAGACCACGCGCAGCACCTCATCCACGGCATCGCGCGCCACGCCCTTATGCTCGAGCGAGCGCACCTGCAGCGGCGGCCCGTGACGCCAGACGAGGCGCGCGAAGTCCGTGGCCGGGATGCCCGGGATCGCGCAGGCGAGGCCGGGCGCGAGGCTCGACAGCAGGGCCGTGTTGTAGCCCCCGAGCGAGAGGCCGTAGACGCCCAACTTCGTGGCGCCCTGGGCATGGACCCAAGAAAGGATACGCCGCATATCCCATATGGCCTGCGCCTCGGCGTGTACCGTGTCGAGGATGTCGCCGGAGAGAAAGCCGTCGCCGCTGCGGCGGCCCTGCTTGCGCTGTCCGTGGAGCGGCAGCACCGGCAGCACGAGGTTCATCCCGAGCTTGCGCGAGAGCCAGCGCGGATCGAAGGCGTAGAGGTCCACCAATGGCCATCCCATCTGGTAGCCGTGGATGCAGACGAGCCAGGGCCGCGCGGCATCGGCGTGGCGCACGACCCAGGCATGTGCCGTTCGATTCGCGCCGTAGGAGAGCCAGCGGTCGCGACCGGGCTCGTCGGCATGGGGCTCGTACTCGCTCTCGAAGGAGAGGTGCTCGTACGCGAGGCCGCGCACCTGCTCGGGATGGAGCGCGTAGGCTCCGATGGCCGGGGGCGCCTGGTGATAGCTGGCGGGCTTCTCGAGCCAGCCGCGCGCGTCGAACATCTCGCGCGCAGCCAGCACCTCGCGCGCGAGGCGCTTCGCCGCGTCACCCGTAGGCACGCCGGTCGTGATCTGCATGGTCGAGAGCAGCGCCTCGTCGAAGGCGACCTTGGCCGCAAGGCCGAGCGACGGCCGGGGTTCGGGCACCTCGGCGTGGTGGGGCTCCTGGCGCACGGACGCCCAGCCGGCCGCCAGGAAGGCAGCCGCCGAGATGCCGGTCAGCCAGAGCCCCGTCGCCACACTCTCGGTGAAGAACGAGGGCAGCGCGAAGAGCACGCCGAGCACGCCGCCGATCGCGGCGAACTGGTCGATGCGGTGATCGCCAGGCCAGAGCGTCATGGCGACGCCCGCACCGAGCAGCAGGCATCCCGGCGGTAGAGAGCCGAGGAATCCGAGCGCGCCGAAGCTCGCGCTCGGCCACAGCCAGGCGATGCCGGCCAGGAGCGGAATCAGCGCCTCACGGGGAAATCGGGGCTGCTCGAACATGGTCTCCTCCGGCTACTTCGCACACGCGGCGCGCAGCGCATCGCGGAACTGCGGGTCGGCGATCGCGATCAGCGCCTCGGCGCGCTCCCGCACCGTGCGCCCGGCGAGCTCCGCCGCGCCGTGCTCGGTGATCACGACGTCCACCTGATGGCGCGGCCCGGTGACGACCGCGCCCGCGGCGAAGGTCGCCTGGATACGCGACACGATCCGATCTCCGACCGTCGCCGTCGAGGGCAGACAGATCAGCGAGCGCCCCCCTTCGGAGTAGGCAGCGCCCTGCAAGAAGTCCTCGTGTCCACCGATGCCCGAGAACTGCCGGCCGTCGATGGTGTCGGCCGCGATCTGGCCCCCGAGATCCACCGCCAAGGCACCGTTGATGGCCACGAAGCGGCGGTTGCGCGCGATGATGGCGGGATCGTTCACGAACTCGATCGGCAGGAAGCGCACGGCTTCGTTTCCGTCGAGCCAGTCATAGAGCTCGCGCGGACCCGCGGAGAAGGTCACGATCGAGACACCGTCGTACTGTCCCTTGCGGTTCGTCACCTTCCCGGCCTGGTGCAGCCGCAGGCAGCCGGTCGTGAACATCTCCGTGTGCAGGCCGTAATCTCCACCCGGGCCCATGGCGAGGATCTCGGCCACGGCGCTCGGAATGCCGCCGATGCCGGTCTGCAGCGTCGCGCCGTCCGGAACGTAGCGGCTGGCGACGCCGGCGATTGCGCGCTCCAGCTCGTTCGGCTCGTGGTCGGGAAGCTCGAAGATCGGAGCGTCGCTCTCGATCAGGACGTCCACCTGATCGACGTGGATCGCATGAGGATGCTTCGGCGGCATTCCCAGCGTACGCGGCACGCGGGGGTTGATCTCGACCACGAGCAGGCGCTCGGGATCGCGCGCGACGGCGAAGAGCTCGTCCACACCCGCGCCCGCGTGCAGCCCGAAGGAGAGCATGCCCTTCTCGTCGGGGGGAGTCGCCAGGACGGAGAGGATGCGAGGATGGAACTCGCGCACGATGTGGGAGAAGCGCCGAAAGTCCGCCGGCACGAACTGTACGTCGAAGCCCGAATTGCGGAGCCCCCGCTCGACCGGGCCGAAAAAGCCCGAGCGGAACTGGACGCCGCGGCGCGTGAAGACCTTGAAGAGCCCGGTCAGCAGCGCACCGAAGACGCGCAGGTCCTCGAAGTCGTCTCTCTCGCCGAGGGCGTGCAGGAAGGCCGCGGGCTGCCCAGGCCCGAGCGGGACGGCCAGCGTGTCGCGCGGCCTCACGAGGGACGCGGCCTCGGCGGGGCTCAATCGCTTCGGGAACGCCGGGCGGCTCATGGGGACTGCCAGGATACCGCTCGAGGACGGCCTCTGCCCGCGCCGGCGATCGATTCCTGCGCGTCCGGCACGCCCAGGGACTAGAATCGCGACGATGCCGCTACGCCCCCATACCGAGGAGCCCGCCTGGCCGCGTCTCGACGGCGCCACGACGCCGCGGGTCGTCTTCCTGCTGGACGCTTCGAGCGCGCTCGAAAAGGGGCTGCTGCTGGATTGGATCGGACGCCACCGCCCACCCGGCTCGGAAGCGGCAGTGGACGAGGCGGTCTCGATCCCGACCTCGCGCCGCGGCCGCTCGCGAAAGCTCGACCCACGCCTCGAGGCGGCGCTCGCTAGCCCCCAGGATGCGCTGCTCGCACCGCTGCGGGTGATCTGGCGCCCGCCGACGATCGACGGCGTGCGAGCGGTGCGGCTGCGGCACCTGCTGACGTTCGGTGATCCCCGCGACCCGAGCACGATCCGACAGCAGTGGCTGATCCGGCGCCACCCGGAACGCTGCTGGATCGTCGCCGGCGAGCCCGCGCGCGGGTCGGAGCTGCGCGAACGCTGGCGGACGGCCACGGAGAGCGACCAGACTGCGACACAAGGCCTCGCCGAGTTCGTGGCGCATCAGGCCCAGCTCTCGCTCGAGCGCGCGGAGCGGCGGCTGCGCGGCCAGCAGTACAAGGTGCCGCGGCTCGTGCATCAAGACGTGCTCGGCCGCGTCGCATTCCGGAGCGGCGTCGCCCGGCTGGCCCGAGAGCTCGGTCGCAGCGAAGAGTCCGTGATGAAGGAGGCGGCGAGAGACCTTCGCGAGATCGCGGCCACGCACTCGCCCTACGTGATCGACCTTGCCGCGCGTCTGATCCGCCTGCTCTACACGCGCGGCTACAGCGAAATCTTGCACTACGACCGCGAGCAGCTGCGCCAGCTCTATGCACTGGCACAGCGCTACCCGGTGGTGTTCCTGCCCTCCCACAAGTCGAACCTCGACCACCTGGTGCTGCAGTACGCGCTCTTCGAGAACGGTCTTCCGCCGAACCACACGGCGGGAGGCATCAACATGAACTTCTTCCCGGTCGGCCCTTTGGTGCGACGCAGTGGCGTCTTCTTCATCCGGCGCAGCTTCAAGGATCAGCAAATCTACAAGTTCGTACTCCGCAGCTACGTCGATTACCTGATCGAGAAGCGCTTCTCCCTCGAGTGGTACGTCGAGGGCGGGCGCTCGCGCTCAGGAAAGCTGCTGCCGCCGCGGATGGGCCTCATGACCTACGTCGTCGACTCCTTCCGGCGTGGCAAGAGCGAGGACGTGCATCTGATCCCGGTCTCCATCGCCTACGATCAGATCTCTGACGTCGGCGATTATGCGGCCGAGCAGCGCGGTGCCCGGAAGGAACGGGAGAGCTTCCGCTGGTTCCTGCGCATTCTGCGGCGGCTGCGCGGCCGCTACGGCGCCATCCACCTGCGCTTCGGAGAGCCGCTCTCGCTGACGAGGGCCCTCGGACATGGCCCCGGCGTCGAGGAGAGCCGCGAGGAGGAGAGCCTCGAAGTCCAGAAGCTCGCGTTCGAGGTCTGCGTACGCATCAACCGCGCGACTCCCATCACGCCAACCTCGCTGGTGACGCTGTCGCTGCTCGGGCGCGGCGACCGCGCGCTCGACATCGAGATGGTGGTGGAGTCGCTGCGGAATCTTCTCTACTACGTGGAACAGCGCAAGCTCCCCACCACCAGCGACTTGCAGCTCGACACGGCGCAGGGCGTACGCGTGGTGCTCGACGAGCTGGTCGCGAGCGGCGTCGTCACCTGCTACGCGGAGGGGCCGGAAGCGGTCTTCGCCATCGGCCCCGACCAACACCTCGCCGCTGCCTACTACCGGAACACGATCATCCACTTCTTCGTGAACGGCGCGATCGCGGAGCTGGCATTGCTACGGGCCGCAGAGAGCGATCCTGGGAACCGGGCAGACGAGTTCTGGGCCGCCGCCATGCGGCTGCGCGACCTGCTCAAGTTCGAGTTCTTCTTTGCGGACAAGGACGCCTTCCGGGACGAGTTGCGCCAGGAGATCGCCGTACACGACGGCGAGTGGGAGTGGCGGCTCGGGAGCGGCGCATCCGAGACGCTCGCGCTGCTGCGCAAGTTCCGGCCCTTCCTCGCGCATCGGGTGCTGCGTCCCTTCGTCGAGGCGTACCGGGTCGTGGCCGACACGCTGGAGCGTTGCCCCCACGATGCGCCGATCGAGGCCGGGGCCTTCCTCTCGCAGTGCCAGGCGCGCGGCAAGCAGTACCTGCTTCAGCGCCGCAACCGCAGCGCCGAGTCGGTCTCCCGCGTGCTCTACGAAACCGGGCTGAGGCTCGCGCGAAACCAGCGCCTGGTGGATCCCGAGGGGCCCGACCTCGCGGAGCGCCGCGCGGCCTTCGCGGGAGAGATCCGCGAGCTGCTGCGCCGGATCGACGCCATCGACGCCATGGCCGCAGCCCGCATCGCGGGCCTGACGCAATAAGCGGAGCGAGGGCGGCATCCGATGACGACCATCGCTGCGATCCCGCGCCCGTCCGTGCCGATCCTGCGCTTCCTCGGCGCCGCCGGCACGGTGACGGGCAGCCGCTTCCTGGTGGATACGCCGCACGCGCGTGTGCTGGTGGACTGCGGCCTGTTCCAGGGTGAAAAGGCGCTGCGGCTGCGCAACTGGAGCGAGTTCCCCGTCCCGCCGTCGTCGATCGACGCCGTCGTGCTGACCCATGCGCACGTGGACCACTCGGGCTACCTGCCCGCCCTCGTGAAGCAGGGATTCCGCGGCTCGATCTTCGCGACCCCCACCACGCTCGACCTCTGCCGCATCGTACTCCCCGACAGCGGCCATCTGCAGGAAGAGGACGCGGCCTACGCCAACCGCAAGAGCTTCTCGAAGCACACGCCCGCCCTGCCGCTCTACTCCGAAGCCGACGCGCTGCTCGCCGTCGAGCGCATTCGCGCCATCCCCTTCGAGCAGGACGTCGAGATTGCGGACGGGGTTCGTGCGCGCTTGTCTCGGTCAGGCCACATCCTGGGCTCGGCGAGCACGACGCTCACGTTCGACGGAGCAACGCCACGGCGTCTCGTCGTGAGCGGCGACCTCGGACGCGGCAGCCATCCGCTGCTGCGCGATCCCTCGCCGCCGGGCGAGGCCGAGACGATCCTGATCGAGTCTACCTATGGGGATAGGCGACACCCCGACGTGTCGTCGCTCGCCGTCTTCGAAGAGGCAATCGTTCGCACCGCCGGCCGCGGCGGAGCCGTCGTGATTCCTGCCTTCGCGGTCGACCGCACCGAGGTGATCCTGCTCGAGCTGCGTCGGCTCTCGCGAGCGCGCAAGATCCCCGATCTCCCGGTCTACGTGGACAGCCCGATGGCGCTCGCAGCGCTCGGCGCCTACCGCGCAGCGATCGCAGCGGGCAGCGACGAGATCAAGCCCGGCTTCACGAGTGACGGCGATCCCTTCGACCCGGGCCGCCTCATCGAGGCGCACGCCATCAGCGAGTCGCGCGCCATCAACGACCAGCGTTTTCCCTGCATCATCATCTCGGCCTCGGGCATGGCCACGGGGGGTCGCATCCTGCATCACCTCGCGAACCGCCTGCCGGATCCGCGCAACACGGTGATCCTTCCCGGCTTCCAGGCCGCCGGCACGCGGGGACGGAGCCTCCTCGATGGCGCACGCACGCTCAAGCTCCTCGGCCAATACATTCCGGTGCGCGCGGAGATCCTGGACATCCCCGCCTTCTCGGTACACGCGGATCAGGCGGAGCTGCTGGGGTGGCTGCGACGAGCTCCGAAGCCGCCCGGCATGATCTACGTGGTTCACGGCGAGCCCGAAGCGGCGGCAGCGCTGCGGGACGCCGTGGAGCGCGAGCTCGGCTGGCCGGCCACCGTGGCGCGGGACCTCGAGTGCGTGCGCCTGGGTTGACGGTATCGTCCGGGATCCAGCGCGAGAGCTTCCGCTCGCGAGACGAGGTCGGCGCAGCTGTCGCCGCCTGCCTCTGAGGAGAGATCGTGACGTTCCACCGCTTTCCCGACGGCTTCCTCTGGGGGGCAGCCACGGCGGCCTATCAGATCGAGGGGGCGGCCTTCGAGGACGGCAAGGGAGTCTCGATCTGGGACACCTTCTGCCGCCAGCCGGGCCGCATCCTCACCGGCGAGCGCGGGGACGTGGCCTGCGACCATTACCACCGCTTTCGCGAGGACGTAGCGCTGATGCAGCGCCTCGGCCTCCAGAGCTACCGCTTCTCGATCTCCTGGCCGCGTGTGCTGCCCTTCGGCTTCGGCGCGGCCAACCCGAAGGGTCTCGACTTCTACGACCAGCTCGTCGATGCGCTGCTCGCCGCGGGCATCTCTCCCTGCGTGACGCTCTACCACTGGGACCTGCCGCAGGCGCTGCAGGACCTCGGCGGCTGGGCGAATCGCGACACGGCGCTCCGCTTCGCCGACTACGCGGATCTCGTCTTCGGACGCCTGGGCGACCGTGTGCCGCGCTGGATCACGCACAACGAGCCCCGCATCACGGCGGAGTTCGGCCATCGCCTGGGCCTGCTCGCGCCGGGGATTCGGGATCTGCGTCTCACGGCGCGCGTGATCCACCACCTGCTGCTCTCCCACGGCCTTGCCGTGGAGCGCTTCCGGGGCCAGGGACGGCGCGGCAGCATCGGCATCACGAACGCCAACACGAGCTACGAGCCCGCGGACGCGAGCGAGGAGTGCCGGGTGGCCTGCGAGCGCGCGCGGGACTTCGACACGCGTCTGTGGCACGGCCCGGTGTATGGCCGCGGCTATCCAGCGTCGGTCGTGGCGCACTACGAATCTCACGACGCGCCCTTCCCGATCGAAGACGGAGACATGGAGCGCATCGCTGCACGGACAGACTTTCTCGGCGTGAACCTCTACTCGCGGGCGCGAATCGAGAGCGAGCCCGGGCGCTCCATCGGTTTCCGCCCCGCGAAGCCGATGCTGCCCCTGACCCCGATGGGCTACGAGAAGGCCCCCTTCGCCCTCGGCGACTTCGTACGCTTCGTCTCGGCCGAGTACGGCCGGCCCGCGATCTACGTCACCGAGAATGGCGTCTGCGACGACACGGCTCCCGTCCACGGTGTCGTGAACGACCAGGATCGGATCACGCTCCTGCGCGGCTTCCTGGTCGGCCTCGCCCGCGCCATCGCGGACGGCGCGGCCGACGTGCGCGGCTACTATGTCTGGTCGCTCCTCGACAACTTCGAATGGGCCTTCGGCACCGCCAAGCGCTTCGGCATCGTCTGGATGGACTACCAGAGCCTGGCGCGTCTTCCCAAGCGGAGCGCTGAGTTCTTTTCGGACGTGGCCCAGCGCAACGGCGTCGAGACCGACTGACACTGGAGAATCGGGAGGAACGGATGTCGATCTTCGAGCGCGTGAACGCCGGAATGACACAAGCGATGAAGGCGCGCGAGACCGCGCGGCTCGCAGCGCTCCGCAACATTCGCGCAGCCTTCCTCACGGAGCTGAAGAGGGACAACGCACAGACCCTCTCCGACGAGATCTGCACCGGCCTGCTGCGGCGACTCGAGAAGCAGCGCGGCGAGAGCATCGAAGCCTTCGAGAAGGCGAGTCGCCCCGAGCGCGTGGCGGAGGAGCGGGCCGAGCTCGCCGTGATCCAGGAGTTCCTGCCGCAGCTCGCCGACGAGGCGACGACACTCGCCTGGGTGAAGCAGGCCATCGCCGCCACCAACGCCTCCGCCCCCGGCGACGCCGGCAAGGTGATGGGAGCCGTGATGAAGGCCCACAAGGGCGACGTGGACGGAACCCTCGCCCGCCGGCTCGCGTCGGAGCTGCTGGAGGGATGAACGCCGAATGCGGCCGGATGCTTCACGGCACATGAGCCGGCGGGGTCTTTCGCTCGTCGCGGCCTGTGCGGTCGCCGTGGTCGCGGGCCTCTACGCCTTCTTCGGCGAGGGGGACGCGGGCCCGGGCAAGTCTCTGACCGAGACCGTGGATCGCGGTGCCATCATCGCCGTCGTCACCGCCACGGGCACCGTGAATCCCGTCACGACGGTGCAGGTCGGCACCTACGTCTCCGGCCCCATCCGCGAGATCAGCGCCGACTTCAACTCCGCGGTGAGGAAGGGCCAGCGCGTGGCCAAGATCGACCCTGCTCCCTTCCTGATGCGGGTTCAGGCGGCGGAGGCGAACCTCGCGACCGCCCAGGCGCGCGTCCAAAAGTCGGCCGCCGACCTCGCGCTCCGGCGGCGACAGCTCGAGCGCCAGGAGCAGCTCCGCGCGCGTGAAGCCTCCTCCCTCAACGACCTCGATACGGCGCGAAGCGCCTTCCAGCAGGCCGAGGCCCAGCTCGCCCTCGATCGTGCCGGGGTGAAGCAGACCGAGGCAACCCTCCGGGAGGCGCACATCAACCTCGACTACACGGACATCGTCTCTCCGGTGGACGGCGTCGTCGTCTCTCGCAACGTCGACGTGGGCCAGACCGTAGCCGCGAGCTTCCAGACGCCGACGCTGTTCCTGATCGCCCAGGACCTGACGCATATGCAGGTCAACGCCAAAGTGAGCGAGTCCGACATCGGGAATGTGCGCGAGGGCCAGTCCGCGGACTTCACGGTCGACGCCTACCCGGGCCGGGCCTTTCAGGGGAAGGTCGTGCAGGTGCGAAACGCGCCGATCACAGTGCAGAACGTGGTGACCTACGACGTGGTGATCGGCGTGGAGAACGACGATCTGGCGCTCAAGCCCGGCATGACCGCCAACGTGACGATCCGCATCGACGAACGCACGGACGTGGTTCGCATTCCGCTGCGGGCGCTGCGCTTCCAGCCGCCCGCGACCGCAGGCGGCGGAGCGACCTCTCCCACTGAACCTGGCCCTGCTTCGCCCGGCGTATGGCTGGCGGAGGCCGGCGATGCGCTGCGGCGCGTCGAGATCCAGACGGGACTTCGAGACGAGCGTCATGCAGAGCTCGTCTCGGGCTCGCTCGCACCCGGCGACCGCGTCGTCATCGGGCTCGAGCGCCCCCCCGAGAAGCCCAAGCCCGCGTCGCCCTTCGGCGGCCCTCGCATGCGCTAGACATGACCGCGCCGATCGTCGAAGTGCGTGATCTCTGGCGCGTCTACGTCATGGGAGAGGACGAGGTCGCAGCGCTCCGCGGTGTCCACTGCAGCGTGGAACGCGGCGAGTGGGTGGCCGTGATGGGCTCCTCGGGCTCGGGCAAGTCAACCTTTCTCAACATCCTCGGCTGCCTCGATCAGCCGACACGCGGCAGCTACCGACTGGCGGGGCGCGAGACGGCGAGCCTCTCCCCTGACGAGCGGGCGAAGATCCGGAGTCGCGAGCTCGGCTTCGTGTTCCAGAGCTTTCAGCTCATTCCGCGCACGACCGCCCTCGAGAACGTGGAGCTGCCGCTGGTCTACGGCGATGTGCCTGCGAGCGAGCACCGCGGCCTCGCGAAGGCGGCGCTCGAAGCGGTCGGGCTGGTCGGACGCGAGAACTTCGTGCCGAGCCAGCTCTCCGGCGGGCAGCAGCAGCGCGTGGCGATCGCGAGGGCGCTGGTCCAGCGCCCGCAGCTGTTGCTGGCGGACGAGCCCACGGGAAACCTCGATACGAAGACGAGCGTCGAGATCCTCGAGATCTTCCGCCGCCTGCACGAGGAGCAGCAGCTCACGATCGTGATGGTGACCCACGAGGTGGACGTGGCGGCCTACGCCGGCCGTACCCTCAGCTTCCGCGATGGCGAGATCATCTCGGACGTGCGGCAATCGGCCACGGCGGCCCGAGCAGAGCAGCGCTCGTGACGCTCCTGCGCATGTCGCTCCGAACGGCGTTTCGCGCCCTGCGACGCAACCTGCTGCGCTCGGCGCTCACCATGCTCGGCATCGTGATCGGCGTGGCGGCCGTGATCACCATGGTGAGCCTCGGTCAGGGGGCGAACGCCGCCGTACAGCAGCAGATGCAGAGCCTCGGCACCGATCTGCTGATGGTGATTCCGGGCGCGACGACGGCGGCCGGCGTGCGCTCGGGATATGGAGGCGTGTCTACCCTCACGCTGGCCGACGGCAAGGCCATCGCCCGCGACTGCCCGGCGGCGGCCGAAGTGTCGTGGATGCGCCGACAGGTCGTGCAAGTGGTGGCCGGCGACCAGAACTGGTCGACCGTCGCTCAGGGCGTGTCTCCCGCGTATGCGCGGATCCGCAACTGGAGCCTGCTGGCGGGAGACTTCTTCACCGAGCGCGACGAGGCTACGGCCCAGCGCGTCGCCGTGTTGGGCCAGACGGTGGTGCAGAACCTCTTCGGGCTGGGCGTCGACCCCGTGGGCGAGACCATCCGCATCCGGGACGTGCCCTTCCGTGTCGTGGGGTCGCTCTCGGCCAAAGGACAGACCGCCTTTGGCCAGGATCAGGATGACGTGGTGCTGATGCCCTTCTCCACCGCCGAACGCCGCACGCTCGGCGCGAAGATCCTCGGCAGCGTAGACATGATCTTCGTGAAGGCTAGCGCCAGCGACCAGATCGAGACTGCGACGGAGCAGATCAACGCCCTGCTGCATGAGCGCCACCGCATCCAGCAGGGCGAGGAGAACGACTTCACGGTGCGGAGCCTGAACGACATGGCAAAGGCTTCGGAGAGCGCGAGCCGCGTGATGGCATCCCTGCTCCTCGGCGTAGCCTCGATCTCGCTTCTGGTGGGCGGCATCGGGATCATGAACATCCTGCTCGTCTCGGTCACGGAGCGGACGCGAGAGATCGGGATCCGCATGGCCGTCGGAGCCAGGCAGCGCCACATCCTGCTCCAATTCCTGGTCGAGGCCGTCGCCCTCTCGGTCGCGGGTGGGATCGTCGGGGTGATGCTGGGTGCAGGGGCGGCCCTGCTGCTGTCGAAGCTGGCGGGCTGGCCTGCCCTGCTCTCGCCGGCGGCCATCGTCGGCTCCGTGCTCTTCTCGGGCGCGGTGGGGGTCTTCTTCGGCTTCTATCCGGCGCGGCGCGCCGCGAGGCTCGACCCGATCGCAGCCCTCCGGTACGAGTGAGCGGCCCTTGCAGGAGGGCCCCGGCGGCGTGACGCCCCGGGCTTGCAAGTTAGGCTCAAAGGGCGCGCCAATCGGGCCCCCGCGGCCCAAGGAGAGTTTTCGCATGGCCAGCCCCGTCGTCAACCAGCTCGAGCATCTCGATTCTGAGCTCGAGACCATTTTGACTTCCTTCGATACCAACTATGTCTGGAACTACGGCACGGTGAAGGAAGGCCTGCGCGACCTCTATGAGAAAGCCAAGCGCGACCAGTGGAACAGCACGACGCAGCTCGAGTGGAAGACCCACGTCGAGCCCGAGAGCGAGATCGTGCCCTCCGGCATCAACCCGCTGGCCGGCTATGCGCCCTTCGAGAAGCTGAACCAGAAGGAGCGCGCCCACTTTGCCCACGCGCAGATCTCCTTTCAGCTCTCGCAGTTCCTCCACGGCGAGCAGGGCGCGCTGATCGTCGCCTCGCAGCTCGTGGGCGGCGTGCCCTGGATCGACGCAAAGTACTACGCCGCATCGCAGACCATGGACGAGGCGCGCCACGTCGAGGTCTTCAGCAAGTACGTCCACGAGAAGCTCGAGTGGGAGTGGCCGATCAACCCGCAGCTCAAGGAGCTTCTCGACGCGACGCTCAAGGACTCACGCTGGGATTTCAAGTACCTCGGCATGCAGGTGATGATCGAGGGTCTCGCCATGGCGGCCTTCGGCAACCTGCATCAGATCTGCCAGGAGCCGCTGCTGAAGGATCTGCTGCTCTACGTGATGCGCGACGAGTCGCGTCACGTAGCCTTCGGCGTGCTCTCCCTCCAGGGCTACTACAAGGACATGCCTCCGAACGAGCTCAAGGACCGTGAGGAGTTCATCATCTATGCGGCGGAGCTGATGCGGAACCGGCTCGTCGGCAGCGAGATCGCGCAGGCCTTCGGCTGGAACCAGGAAGAGGTGAAGAACATCGTCCTCGAGTCGCCCGTCGGAAAGATCTTCCGCAGCATGCTCTTCCAGCGGGTGGTGCCCAACCTGAAGCGTCTGGGGCTGCTCACGCCCCGGGTGCGCGACGCCTTCGAGAAGCTCGACATCCTGCGCTTCGAGAACGACGACCCCGAGCGGCAGGATCGCGAGCTCGGTTTTGCGTAGGACCGGTCTGTGCCCTGCGAGGGAAGCGCGCTTCCCTCGCAGGGCGTAAGCGCGAACACGCAGCGAACAGGAAGCTCCTGACCGACGTGCCCGCCTTCGGGACTCGATCCCGGATTTGACGCGATGCGTCCAGGCGC
>CAYGXT010000018.1:0-17288 GCA_964353695.1 uncultured Myxococcaceae bacterium | reverse complement strand
AACAAGTGGCCCCAGGGTACGGGCGAGCTGAACGTGCCGCCTGGGACCGGCCCCGACTCCTCGAGCCTCTGGACCCGCAGCAGCATCGACAACGGCCTCACCTGGTCTGCCGAGCGCGAGCTCACCGATTCCTTCAAGCAGGCGGACTGGTGCATCGCCTCCGCCGGCCCGGGCCGGGGCATCCAGACCGCCTGGGGCCGGCCGGGTGCGCCAGCCGGCCGTCTCGTCGTCCCTGGTTGGCGCACCTCTTCGACATCGCCCGGGTCCGCGAGCTTCCTCCTCTACAGCGATGACCACGGTGGGACGTGGCAGCTCGGCGGCGTCACCGAGGCGCTGACGAACGAGGCCCAGCTCGTGGAGCTCATCGACGGAACGCTGCTCCTCGACGCGCGCCAGAACGAGTCGATCGGCTCACGGTCGAGGCTCCAGTTCCGGAGTGAGGATGGCGGCCAGACCCTGTCGGGGCCCGAGCCCGGCCTCGAGGTCACGGAGGTGATGACGAGCATCCTGCGCTACTCGGCGGTGCGCGACGGCGATGACCTCGACCGGCTCCTCTACTCGGCACCGTCGGCCGACGGCCGCTTCGGGCTACGCGTGTTCCTGAGCTACGACGAGGGCGCGACGTGGACCAACGAGACGCGCATAGATCCCGGCTCGTCGGCGTACTCATCACTCACGGTTCTCGACGACGGCACGATTGGGCTCCTCTACGAGCCGACCTACTTCGAGACCCGCTTCGTACGCTTCAATCTCGAGTTCCTCGGCGAGACACCCGTGCCGGAGCCGGGATCGATCGTGCTCCTGGCGGGTGGGCTCGCCGCGCTCGGCCTGCGTGCGCGGCGCCGGCCGGGCGATGCCGCGAAGGGGCTATAGGCTGTCCGCGGTTGCGTCTGATCAGCAGCAGACCGGCAACTTCCCCAGAGAGAGCTTGTCTCCAAAAGCGAAAAGGTAGTTTGCCCAAGCAAATTGAAGATTCCCGCGCCGGTTTGGAACGTCGCGCAGCCGGCGAACCCGCTCGCACCGGCGGCCGTGCAGGCGGTGATTCCGGCGCCGCCGAAAGAGAATCCGGGGGCCCTTTTCGGCGAAGCCATGTGGGTGAAGGTCTTCGTCACCGAGTCTCCAGACCCCGCCGAACTGGATCATCTCGTTTTCGGCGATCCGGCGGTGCCTGACGGCTCGGAGCCGGCTGAGGTCGAGATCGAGTGGCAGCTTCTCCAAGAGGGCAAAGCGGGGCTGGGCGAAGTGGACAGCGGTCTGGATGACATGGGTGCCAACGCCGAATCGGTGACGCGCCGCTACGAGTTCTACAAATACACGGGCCCCTACGACGAGGAAGGCGAGGCGCTTGTCGAGGATCCCGTGGCCTTCCCGGACGCACTGGGCGACTTCCTGGGTGCGCAGAACGCCGCGTTCAATCTCGCGCCGTTCGTCATTCCCGAGCCCGGCACTCTCACCCTGCTCGGCATCGGCCTGGCCGGCATGGCTGGGTATCGCCGGCGACGGACGAAAGTGGGCGCTGCGTAACGCGGCTATTGGATTGCTCCAATGACCGAAGGCCCGTCAACCCTTCTCGGGTGACGGGCCTTCTATCGTTTGGCACCACGAGGCACGCGGTCAAGGTTGCCGATCCCGCCGCCTCGTGCGCAGCCTTGAGAGCGGCGGGAGCAGGAAGGCCAGCTCGAAGCCGAGACCGCAGGACGGCGTGATCGTCGACACGATCTGCGCGCGGTAGGTGGGCAGGTCGGCGGCAAACGTGTGGTTCCCATAGAGAGAGGTGGATGCGGGCTGCCCGTCATACGTGTCGATGGCGACCATCACGCCCGCAAGCTCCCAGACGCCGTTCACCTTGACGAACGCCGCGCCGCCCGAATCGCCCACCGCGGCCTGCGCCGAGAAGGATCTCATCCCTCTGTTGAAGGTGGTCGTGAACGCGCGCGTGACGCTGCCCGCGAGCGAGAGGTCCATCGCCTGCTCGGCCACCGGCGCGGTTCCCCAGCGGATCGTATTCGTGGTGCCCCAGGAGAAGCCGGCGAAGCCGTTCCACGCGATGGCCGCGCCGCGGTCTGCCCCGTTGCCGATGAGCGTCGCGAGCGTGCCGACGCCCGGGGTCTGGCTCGCGATCACCAGATTCGGGATCGGGGGCCAGGACGCGAGCCTGAAGAGCAGCAGGTCGGCGTTCGTCCCGTCTTGGTTGAAGAGCCGGACCGCCGAGTTCGGCACGGCCTTGTAGGTCTGCCCCGCGAAAATCACGTCGCCGGCTCCGACGTGGTTCGCGGTGAGGACCCAGCCATATCCGACGTAGAGGACGGTGAGGCCAGTCGTGCGCGTTCCCACGTTTACGAAGCCAGGATCGTCGGCCGGGGCTGTCACATTGCCCGTGCCGTCGCCGCTGGCAATCAAGACCGCCCGACTCGGCGCCGCGCCGAGCACGCAGATCGCCAGCGCCAACGAGATCGATCGCAGGATCCGCATCGTCCGCTCTCCGCGGAGCCAGTGTAGCGCGAGAGCTTCTCGAGGCGAAGCGGAAGCCCGGGCAGTGCGCGGGGTCGCGGGCCTTCGGCGGCCGCATCGGGGAGTCAGAGCGGCGCCCTCGCCCTACCCACGGCGTGCATAGGCCACGCGGCCTCCGGGGCTGGACGGCCTAACGTCTGGGAGTGAACGAGCTCAAGGACCTTCTCGGGCGCGACGCACTTGCCGGTGTCACCGAGCTCTGCGCCCGCTCGCTCGCCGATCCTCCGAGCCGAGCCGAGATCGACGCAGCGCTGTTCGCCCCGGACCAACCCGCGGTGCTGCGGGGCGACCCGGCCGTGGGGGTGGTCGCCAGCGTGGAGGGAAACGGCAAGGGTTTCGTCCGCATCCTCGTCGTCGCGCCTGAGCACCGCGGTCGGGGCGTCGGGCGGATGCTGCTCGCGACCGCGGAGGATGACCTGCGAGCCAGGGGCCTCGCCTCGGTCACCGTCGGCGCAGACCCGCCGTATTATTTGTGGCCCGGCGTAGACGCGCGCGAGATCTCCCTGCTCTGCCTGCTCGAACGGATGAAGTACGTGCGGGGCGAGGCGAACTGCAACATGGATCTCGACCTCGGCACGATCCCGCCGGATCCGGGCGGCTGGCACGCCGCGAGCGAGTCCGAGCGGATGGAGCTCGAGGAATGGAGCCGGCGTTACTGGGAGCGCTGGCAACCCGAGATCCTGCGCGCAGTCGACCGCGGCACGCTCGTCATCACGCGCGATGAGCAGGGCATCGCCGGCGTCTGCGCGTACGACGTGACTCGGCGCGGCCTGATCGGGCCTGTGGCGGTGCGCCACGATCTGATCGGACGCGCGGCGGGCGTCACCCCGCTGCTCGGCGCTTTGCACCGGATGCGGACCGACGGGCGAAGCCGGGCCGAGATCTCCTGGGTTGGTCCCCTCGTGCCGTATGCCCGAGTGCACGCGACCGTCGGCCGGATCTTCTTCGTCTACCGCAAGGAACTCACGTGAACCTGCTCCCCGTACCGCGTGAGATGGACTTCGGCACCGCGCTCGTAAGCCCAGGCGAGCCCAGCATCGACATCGGCGCGCACGAGCTACCGGCCGAGGGCTACCGGCTGCGGATCGATCCCGACGGTTCGGTTTACATCGACGCAACCGACTCGGCCGGTGCTTTCTACGCCCAGTGCACGCTCACTCAGCTCAAGCGCCTGCACGGTGGTCGGGTCCCGGTGGGGACGGTGCGCGACTGGCCCGACGTCGCCGCGCGTGGCGTGATGCTCGACATCTCGCGCGACAAGGTCCCGACGATGGAAACGCTGCACGCGCTCGTCGATCGACTCGCGGAGTGGAAGGTCAACCATCTCGAACTCTACGCGGAGCATACCTTCGCCTATCGTGATCACGAGGTGGTCTGGCGCAATGCGAGCCCGATGACCGCGACGGAGGTCCGAGAGCTCGACGCGTACTGCGCGGCTCGGCACATCGAGCTGGTGCCAAACCAGAATTGCCTTGGACACATGGGTCGTTGGCTGCGGCACGAGCCGTACCGGGGCCTCGCGATGCTCCCAGACGGCTACACCGAACACGGCGTCCTGCGGGCGCCCACGACCATCGAGCCGACCGCGCCCGGTTCGCTCGCGCTCGTCCGGGGCCTGCTCGCCGAGCTGTTGCCGAGCTTCACGCACGGCAGGCACCTCCACATCGGGCTCGACGAGCCGTGGGAGATGCCGCCCGAGCGAATCGACGACTACCTCGAGTGGGTACGGACCCTGCGCGCGCTCCCCGAGCTCGAGGGTCGGGAGCTGCTGATCTGGGGCGACATTCTCGCGGGCCGGCCGGAGCACATCCGGGCCGTTCCCAACGGCGTCACCGTATGCGAGTGGGGCTACGACGCAGGCTACCCGTTCGACGAGCGGGCCCGCACCTACGCGGAATGCGGCCGGCCATGCTGGACCGCGCCAGGCACGTCGAGCTGGCTCACGATTCTCGGCCGGGTCACCAACATGCGCGCCAACTGTGTCGAAGCGGTCGACGCGGCGGTCGCGCACGGCGGCCGTGGCGTGCTCGTGACAGACTGGGGTGATCGGGGTCACTTGCAGTACCTCCCGATCTCCGAGCTCGGCCTCGCGTACGGCGCCGCGGTCGCCTGGGGCGTGGACGCCAACCGCAACCTCGACCTCGGCGCCGCGCTGTCGATCCACTGCTACAGCGATCCTACGGGTGAGCTCGGCGTCGCGCTGGTGCAGCTCGGTGACGTGCACCGGCTCCTGGCCACTCAGCTAGCCAACGTCGCTACGCTCGTCTTGCACCTCTACTGGCCGCAGCTCGGCGTCGGCCGTTGGCCGCTCGCCGACATCAAAGCGGCGGAGTACTCCGCGGTGGAGCAGGCTCTCGACTCGAACCTCGCTGCGCTGGTGCGGAGTCGGCCCAACCGCGCAGACAGCGCGCTCGTTCTCGACGAGCTTCGCAACGGGATCGCGCTGGTCTCCCTGCTCTGCCGCGACGGCCGCGCCCGCCTCGCCGGCGACGGGACGCTTCCGTCGATCCCCGCCTCCATCCGCGGAGAACTTGCCGACGAGCTGCGTCCCTTGATCGACGAGCACGAGCGCCTCTGGCTGGCGCGCAACCGCCCGGGGGGACTCCCCGACTCACGCGCGTGGCTCGATCACCTCCTGCAGTGTTACGAGACCGGCGAGGCCGCACTTACCTGGTCCGGGCCACAGAGCTGATCGGACTCGTTTGCGCCGAAGCGTTATCGCGTCATCTCCGCGCGCAGCGCTCGACGCTGACCGGAATGCCGCTCAGTAC
Source organism: uncultured Myxococcaceae bacterium (assembly GCA_964353695.1). Lineage (GTDB taxonomy): Bacteria > Myxococcota_A > UBA9160 > UBA9160 > UBA9160 > MYXO. The sequence continues at coordinate 12,006 of CAYGXT010000018.1, read as the reverse complement.
TGCGTTCCCCGACAGCGGGTCGATGGCTGCCGGGTCGGTGAGATCGTTGATGCTGACGCCGGCGTGCTGAGCGGCCACGCGCAGTTGAATACCCTCTCCGCGGTGGCCGTAGCCGTGAGGCAACGCGACGACGCCTACCGCGACGTTGTCGGTCAGGCGCACCGGTACTTCAACCGCGCCGACGCGGCTGCTGATCCGCACCCAATCGCTCGGACCAATCGCCCGCGACTCGGCGTCGGCGGGATGCATGTGCAAGACACAACGATCCGGCCCGGTCACGAGACTGGGCAGGTTGTGGGACCAACTGTTGACCGTGCGCGCCTCTCTCCTGCCGATCAGTACGAGCTGCGGCGCGGTCGCCCCGATGCTCGACCGCAGCCTGAGCATGTCGCCGACGAGCTCGTGTGGCGCCAGATCGATCCTGCGCTGCGCGCGGTCGGGCAATCGATCGGGCAAACACGGCTGCATCGGCCCGAGGTCGATGCCGTGCTCGGCTGCACGCAGGCGCTTCAGCGTCAACCCTGCCATCCAAGGCCGAATCCCGTTGCCGTACGGGCCTGCCCTCAACGCGGCATCGATCACCCTACGCGCCGCACGCGCGCTTCCCACGGCACTGAGCGCATTCAGGGCAAGTGCGGCCAGATGTCCAGCTCCGCCGCGCCTGCGGTAGAGACCGGCAGCGAGTTCGATCAGAACGTCGGCGTCGCTCTTCGAGCCGTCCGGCGGATCAAAAACCGCCGGCGACCAATGCGGCGTGTCGCGGACGGCAAACAGTTGGAACGCCAGGTCGAAATGCTCGTGCTCGAGCGGTCCCGTCGGCGGCAAGATGATGTTGGCATGGCGGGTGGTCTCGTTCAGATAGAAGTCGATCGACACCATGAAGCCGAGCGTGCCGAGCGCGTGGTCCAGGCGGTGGCCCGCCGGTGACGACAGCACCGGATTGCCGGCCAACGTGACGAGAGCACGAACCTGGCCGTCTCCGGGCGTCTCGATCTCTTGCGCCAACGTCGCGGCAGGCAGCTCGCCCATGAACTCCGCAGTGCCGCTGATGCGCGATCGCCAGCGCCCCCGCTCGGTAGGCGGCTGCAGCCGCATCACGTCGACCGGCGGACGGGGGAACATCGCGCCGCCGGGGCGGTCGAAGTTCCCGCTCACGATGTTGAGGATCTCGACGAGCCAATTGGTAGTGGTCCCGAAGGCCACCGTACTCGTTCCCATGCGCCCGTAGCAGACGGCGCTCGGCGCGTCAGAAAAGTCGCGTGCGATCCCGCGAATCGTCTCCGAATCAATGCCGACGGCCCCGGACACCGCCTCGGGAGAAAACTCCGCCACCGCCTTCTTCACCGGCTCCAACCCATCGACGATGGAGCCGAGTTCGCGCAGGCGGATGCGATTCTCCGCGAAAAGACACTGGATGAGGGCAGCAAGCAGCAGCGCGTCGGTGCCGGGACGAACGAAATGATGTTCGTCCGCGACTCTGGCGGTCTCCGTGCGCCGTGGATCGATGACGACGATCTTGCCCCCGCGCCGACGAAGAGTTTGCAGCCGCGCCTGCATGTTCGGTGCCGTCATCAAACTGCCGTTGGATATGACCGGGTTGGCCCCGATGATCAGCATGTAATCCGTTCGGTCCACGTCCGGTACCGAGACGAACAGACCGCTGCCGTACATCCAATGGCTGACGAGCTGCTTGGGAAACTGGTCGAGCGAGTTGGCGCTGAAGCGCTTCTTGGTATCGAGCGCGGCCAGCAGTGCATCGCTGAACAACAGTGCGCCCAGATTATGGACGAACGGCTCGCCGAAATAGATCGCCGCTGCGTCGTTGCCGTGTTCGCGCTGCACCGCAGCCAAACCGCCGGCGGCCTGTGCGAAGGCTTCCTTCCAGCCGATGCGCTGCCACGTGCTGCCTTTGCGTTGCAGCGGGTAGCGCAGGCGATCGGGGTCCTCGTGCAGATCTTTCAGCGCAGCGGCCTTGGCGCAGATGTAGCCGCGGCTGGCCGGGTCTCGCTCGTCGCCCTTGATCTCGCTGATGCACCCGCCATCCACGTGGACGGCGATCCCGCAACAGGCCTCGCATAGAATGCAGGTTCGATAGACGACGTCTGGCATGAACATGTCTCCGAAAAGGCGCCTTGGATGGGCTGGTTCCAGTCCCCGTCCCGTCACCCTTGGAGCGTATTACGACGACGCGAGCGTGCAACTCCCGGCACAGTCGCATCACGTCGAGTTGAAAACACTTCGCCCTCGCAAAACCGCGGAACAGCCCGACCTGGATGCGAAAAGGCCGTTCGGCCGAACTCCTCCGCTTTTCGTTTTGACACATCACGGCGCTCGACACCACTCATCCCTAGTGAACCTTTGAGTCAAGAAAGGGAGACCGCATGCGAATCTCGATCAAATCGGTGGCATTCAGCGGCCTACTGTTGCTATCCGCGACGCAGGCTCGCGCTGCTCTATTCCAGTATTCCGTGGACTTTAGCGGCGCCAACGAAAGTCCGGCCAACTTGTCGCTAGGGATCGGCAGCGGCACAGTGAGCTACGACGATGGCTCCCACTTCTTGACACTCCAAGCGGTCTTCAGCGGCCTGACGGGCACCACGACGGCCTCCCACATCCACGCCGCCACGGCTCTTCCCTTCACCGGCAACGCCGGCGTCGCCACGACGACTCCAAGCTTTTCCGGCTTCCCTCTCGGCGTCAGCAGCGGCTCATTCTTGAGCAGCTTGGACCTGACTTTGGCCTCAAGCTACAACCCGAGCTATGTCACCGCCCACGGTGGGACAACGCTGCAAGCGGAGGCAGATCTAGCCGCAGCCATGGCGGCAGGCAAGGCGTACTGGAACATCCACTCGACCGCCGTTCCTGGCGGCGAAATCCGCGGTTTTTTGGTGGCGGTGCCGGAACCTTCGACGCTCACGCTGATGCTAACGGGGCTCGGCCTGCTTGCCGCTCGGACACGGACGCGCGCCTGAGCCGCTATCCGAGCTCCCTTGCAGGCGACGTCCGTAGTGAACGTCATCACGTTTCTTTCAGTGCCTGTCAGGTGCTTCCGAGGCTATTTGATGCCGATGCGCACGCGGTAGCTGAAGAGCCACGGCTTCGGCTCGCCGCCCAATCGACTTTCTGCGAGAGTGCGCAACGCGTCGAGCCCGATCTCTGCCTCCGTGAGACCACGCTTCAGCAAGCCCATGAGGCCACCCTGACTGCGCGCCATGCCGACCAGGCGCTCCGCGTTTCCCATTTCGGCGTGATGTAGAACAATTTCCTTGGTGAAGCGGAAGCAGCCGCTCGCTCGCATGCGATCGAGGTGCTGATGCTTCAGCCAGCGCTGCACCTCCGCGGCCGTACGGTGCTCGCTTTCGAGCTGATGCACGCGCGCCATCAGCAGCATGAACGCCTCATCTGTTTCCCAGTGCGAGGTCGTCGGAGGCCAGTCACAGTCGTACGCGGCGAACACGCCCCCGACCCGCAGGATGCGGGCGCTCTCGATAAACGTGGCCTGCGCCAATTGCAACAGCAATGTCTGCAGCGCCGGCGGCGGGTGCGGACGGAATTGATTGTACACATCGGCAAAACCGGTGAAGCGTTCGACGTGGCCACTGAGATTCACGTTCTCTGCTTCCATAGGGTCTCCAACTGCCCCCGCCACGCTCCGCGAGAACTGGCAGTTACTGCCTACCCGAGCCTCGTGCGCCCTCGTCCTCTGCACCGCGAAGGCGCTCGATCACGCAGATTGTGGAGGTGGGGGATTGTCAAGCCCATGACGCGCGTCCGTCTCATCGCGGCAGGAAATCTGCACTTTCTAGGAGGTGTAGTGACACATTTCCACCGACCGGACCACATAACCAATGAAACCGAAGTGCTTCCGACCTGGGATGCTTTTACGGAAGTGCAAGTTGGCTCCAAAGGAGCGCCCGATGCTGCTGTTTTCTGCCCGATCCGTCTTCTCCGCAGTGCCGCGCTTCGCGGCACTGCTGGCTCTTGCCGCCGCCATGCTCGCACCACCCACAGCCTCGGCCGTGACGGTCGACTGGGTGACGGTCGGCGCGCCGGGCAATGCTGCGGATACGAACCCCGTCAACTGCGGCCCCTTTAGCAGCTCGCCCTGCGGCGCCGTGGCAAACCCGTACAGGATCGGAAAGTACGAGGTCACGAACGCGCAGTATGCGGAGTTCCTGAACAAGGTGGCGGCCACCGACACGAACGCGCTCTACAACACGAACATGGGCACCGATGGGGCGTTCGGTGGGATCAACCGTAGCGGCATCGCCGGGAGCTATAGCTACGCGGCCAAGTCCGGCTTCGCGGGCAAGCCGGTCGCCTACGTCTCGTTCTGGGATGCGGCGCGCTTTTCCAACTGGCTCCAGAACGGCCAGCTCACCGGCCTGCAGACGTCTCTCACGACCGAGGACGGCGCCTACACGCTGACGCCCGCGGCGATCGCGGCCAACTCGGTGCTGCGCAACCCGACCGCGTCCGTCTTCCTGCCGAGCGAGAACGAGTGGTACAAGGCGGCCTACTACGACCCGATCGCGGGGCTCTACTACGACTATCCAACGGGCACGAATGCGATCACGAGCTGCGGGGTGCCGGGGAGCGATACGGGCAACTCGGCGAACTGCGGCCAGATCGCGTTTCCGCCGGGCTCGCTCACGGAAGTGGGCGCGTACTCCTTTTCCGACAGTCCGAGCGGCACCTTTGATCAGGGCGGAAACGTCTGGGAGTGGCACGAGCAGATCAAGTTCGGCTCGTCCCGCGGGCTGCGGGGCGGGGCCTGGATCGACGCCCCGACCTTTCTCGCGGCCGGCTTCTCGAACTACGGCTCCGCGTCGGCCGAGTTCGGCTACTTCGGCTTTCGTGTCGCGAGTATTCCCGAGCCCTCTACGGGGCTGCTCGTGATGGTCGGGCTCCTCGGGCTCGCGGCGCGAAATTGGCGGAACGCGTAAGCCCAGAGTCGCTCCTCGCAATTCGACACGCCCCGACTTCGGCCGAGACGTTGTCATTCTGAAGCGTTCCATCGTAGTCCGCACCCATCGTTGAGGCCTATCGATGCACATTACTTGCGCACGAGTTTTATGCCCGGCGTCATACTGGACTTGTGTATGACCCTCTACCCTGGCGCGTAACCTGACGCGGTGTGCCAAAGCACCGATCTCCGTGTGTCGCAAAGAGAGGAGAGCCATGCGTTCCTGGATGCCTGCTGCGTTGATCGCAATGACTGTGGGGATGCCGCTGGGGAGCGGGCCCGCGCTCGCGGCGAGCAACGCCTGCAAGGCTGACCTGACCGGGGATCTCGTCGTAAACTTCGCCGATCTCGCCGTTCTCAAGTCCGTCTTCTTCCAACGCTGCACCGATCCCCCGCCGGGGCCGAGCCAAGCCTTCGCGGCGACGGGGCAGACGACGTGCTGGAACAGCGGGGGCGTCGTCGTTTCCTGCACGGGTACGGGGCACGACGGCGAGATCCAGGCCGGCGCGAGTCTCGCCTACGTGGACAACGGAGATGGCACGATCACCGACACCAACTCGGGCCTGATGTGGGAGAAGCTGTCGCGTGACTTGGGGATCCACGACTGGGATACTGCGTACACCTGGGACAACGCGTTCGCCGTGAAGGTCGCGACGCTCAATCAGGGCGTCGGTTTCGCGGGGCATACCGACTGGCGGATGCCGAACATCAAGGAGCTGATCAGCATCGCGAACTACGAGAACGTCACCCCCGCCGCGAGCGCCGCGTTCAACACGGGCTGCATAGACGAATGTATCGCCACGAGCTGCAGCTGCACGCAGTCGGCCTTCTATTGGTCTTCCTCGAGTAGCGCGCTCAACCCGGACTCGGCCTGGCTCGTGGACTTCAACCGCGGCAGCGTCAGCACGGGCCTCAAGTCGCAGCCTTTCTTCTTCGTTCGGGCGGTCCGTGGCGGCTTGTGATCGAACCTTTGCTCATTTGAGATTCCTGTGCAGAGCGCTACGGACAGCTGCGGATCTCCCAACCGCACTGCCCGCTGCTCAAGTCGCGTAGGCAGCGGTCGGTCGGCCCCCCGACGCTCCCATCAGCGCACAGCCAGTTCGGCATCCCGAGCTGCGGCCCACACGTCGCCGCAGCGCAAAGCTCCACCACCTCGAACGTCTGCGTCAGGACATCACCCACACTCTGGCAGCTCTGCGCCGAGAGCGGCCAATCAGCCGCGCAACCCAGCCCAGTCGCGTACCGAAGCCGCCAGATCCCCGGCTCCCCGGGCACCTGGAAGTGATCCTGTCGCAGTTCACGGGCAGCGACCGGCTGCGCAAACCCCTCCCAGAAGCAGACGAGAGGCGTCCCGCGGTCCACCCATCCCGTTGGCTCTCGCTTCTGGAACCCGAACACGCTGCACCCGCCAAGCCACACGGTGACACCAGACTCATTGCGAAGTGTCGCGACGGCACCGTCTCCGACGGCGTAGCGGGGCTCATCCACCTTCGCCGTGCAAGCGAAGAGGAGGGACACGCCCAGCGCTGTCAGAACGCGAGGAAGCGGCATCGAGAGCCCCCGCAACGGCCTCCTACTGCCTTGGAGGGAGCGGAGGGGGCTGGGCAAGTTGCCGATACGCTCCCGCCGCGACTCGGTACTTCTGCAGGTTGCGCTCCTGCAAGTCCTGCAGCGCCTGCAGTTGCAGGTCATCGAGGATCGCGCTGGCTCGCGTGACAACCTTGAGGTTGGTCGCCGCTCTCTTCTGGATATCGATATCCATCTCCGCGCCCAGGCGACCGACATCTGCCGCCGAGGCGATCGGCGCCGGGGTCGCGCCCGCCTGCGCTTCTTCGGCAATGATCTGGATCAACCCGGCCTGCCGGTCGGCGCTCAGACTGCTGCCGACCTCAGCAAGGGTCTGTTCGTATTGCTTGATGAACAGTCGGCTCGGCAGCGTTGCCTGATAATCCCTGTACACCTCGTAGCGTTCTGCTCCCAGGATCGAGCGGACCGTCCCCTCGACAGAGTCGAGGTCTTCGGTAGCGACCTCGGATTGACCGGTTGCGGCCGGCGCCGCGCCGGCGCCGCCCGGGCCGCCGCGGAACAGCGGCTTGAGCGAGAGTACTTGCTTGAGCCTCAGCTGTTCGCGATCGGTCAAGTCCAACTGTTTGAAGAGGTCGTCGTAGGTTTGCGCCACGATCGCTTCCCGGTCTTGTTGCATGAGCTGCCTCGGCGTCGCCGTGCGCGGGGCTTCGCCCGGGCCGGTCTGCGAGGGCGGCGGCGTCAGCTTGTCCATGGCCTCGCGAACCGCGGCCATCTGCTTCTCCGTCAGCTTCGCGCCCTGGGCCGCATCCAGCGACGGCGCGCCCCCTTCAGCTGGGGCGCCTGCGGCCCCCAGCGTAGCCGGTCCGGGCGGAAGGCCGAGCGTCGGTCCAGCAGCCGCAGGCCATGCCCGCATGGGGACTGGCGCCAGCGGTCGGCTCTGAGCGTACAAGAACAGGAAAACCAGCATCGCCACGCCAAACGCCCCGGCCAGGTACAAGCGCTGTTTTCGCATCGTCATCTCCGTCGTGTTGGCGGCCCGACTATAACGGGCGCCGGCCACGGCTGCCGCTGGAGACCATGGCAGCCTCGGCACAGACGGCAACGATTCGGCTGGCAGGGATCGCTCGAGCCGAGACCTGGGTTGGCCGGTCCGCGTTTGACAGCCGCGAGCGCCTCAGGGGCGGCGGCCGCTATGCCCTGAAATGAACCGAAGGGTTCCCCGCGCCATCGGCGGGGAACCCTTCGTCCATGCGTACCTCTACGTCCTACGGATACATGTTGGTCGGGTTGAGGTCGAACCCTGGGTAGTAGATCATCTTCGCGTCGAGCTGCCGGTAGAACCACAGGTCCGGCGCCTCGTTGTTGCTGAACAACATCAAGCCTTGGCCGTCATAGAAGTACAGCATTGGGTACATGGCGTCGTTCGTGGACATCCAGGTGCCGATCGCCGGATTCCACAGGAAGACGTAGCCGCTGACCCACTCCGTTTCGACCAGCAACATCCCGAGATTCTCGTGGAAGATCCAGTTGTTCTCGAGCTTTTGGTAGTAGCCGTAGACCGGCGACAGGTACCAGCCGTTGCCCACCGACGCGCCGCCCAGCAGCGGATCGGCTGCCGTTCCTTTGAGGTCCTCGAGGGATGCCTTGAGGATGCCGGCCGCATAGGCCGCGTTGTGAACGCCCATGCTGCGGTCCTCTACCACGAACTGGTAGTTGAACGCGGCCTTCAACTGCTGCTTGGTGTAGGCCGAGGTGATCGTCACCGTGGGCTGACCGATCGGCGGTAGCATCATGCCCAACTCTTCCAGCAGGTTCCCGATCTCGGTCTGTACGCCTTCGGCGATGCCGTTGCCGTCGAAGTCCTTGCGCGTGGGCTTGTCGAAATTCGCCACGGCGCCATGGCATTCGCTGCACACTCGGGGCACGTCGATGTCGTCGGTGACGTCGTCCGGCGTCGCGTTCTTGTCCCACGTCATCTTCCAGGTGTGGCCGCCGGCGTGCGTGTACCGCTCAGGCGCCGGCCCCGTCAAATAGGAGGCATAGGCAGGGTGCGGGGGAATCGGCGGCACGGCCGTGGCGTCGCCCGCCAGGTTCTGCATGTGGCATTCCACGCAAGTTTCCCCGACCGCAACCAGGTGCTGCGTCGACGGGATGAACTTGCCGTACTCGACGGCGTTGGTCCCGGCGATCATGTCGGTCTGCGGCCCGTGATGCGGCCCGAAGCGGCTGCTGCCCGCAGTCGTGGCGACATAGGTCTCGACGTTCACGCGGGACATGTGGCAATTCATGCAGAGCTTGCCGTTATCGCCGTCCGTGATCACTTCACCGTTCCTCAGCGTCACGTCGGCGACGGTCCGCAGCTGACCCGCATTGGCGTCCGAGTGCGGATCGTGGCAGGTGCTGCAGGTGATTCCGGCGTAGCTCGTCCGGCGCTCGGCCTCCGGCTTACCCGCCACGTAGTCCATGAACCCCGTGGTGCTGTGGCATTGCGCGCACGACTCGCGGCCCGGACCGGTCGGCGAGGTGACCGCATTGGCATGGAGGGACAACCGCCACTCGGCCACCCGCGAATGGTTCGCGGGCTGGTCGTGGCATTGGGCGCAGACTCCAACGTCCTGGGCGACGCTGATGAGCAGCGGATCCCCCTGGTGCTGGCTGCCGGCGCCGTGGCAGTTCTCGCATTGGATGTTGGAGACGTTCTTGAGGGCCGGCGGCATGTCCGCCCAGCTCGACGGGGCGAGAATGGCATGCCCTGCGCCGTCCACCGGGAAGGTCCAGTTCAGAAGCTTGGCGATATCGTCGAAGCCGCCGTTGTTCGCCGACAAGGTGGTGTTGTAGCCGACGGTGTGGCACTTGACGCAGCTGCCGCTGTAATGATCGCTGCCAAGCCCGGAAATCTCCCGGATCAGCTTCGTCGCATGCCCGGTCTTCTGCCACTCGTCGATCTTATCCGTCACAGCATGGCAGAGCGCGCACTGCGGCCACTTGGCATTCTTGGCGACGGTGTTGCCCGCCGCATCCAGCTCTCGGCCCACCCCGACATAGACGCCCGCGGTGGCCTGCGCCGTGAGGGTGATGTCGCCTTTTGTGGTGTGGACCACCGCCTTGATCCCGTACTGGCCGTCCAGATCGGGAATGAGTGTCTTCCGGCCGGCGATATTATAAACGGCCGCATCGCCGGGGGTGACGAGTCCCAGTGTCGCCGGGAGCACGTCGGAGCCGATGGTGGCGGTCGAATTCAGCGGGACCGACGTCAGTGTCCAGTCCACGCCGGTCACAACCGAGCTCTTCAAGACCTCGGCTTGAAGGTAGATCGTTTCGCCTTTGCCGACCGTCCAAAGCCCGCCGGAGGCCCAGGTCGTGCTGGGCATGCCGCCCAAGGTTATCTCCCGATACGCCAGCGCCCGCGGAATGAGCCGCGGCTGTTCGCCGGTCGCCTGCGCCGACGGCGCGCCGCCGCCGAGACCCGCGATGGTGACGATGCCAAGTAGCAACATACTCACGCGTTTCATTGCCATGCCCTCTCTCCTAGTTCTAGTTGCGCTTCCCGTCCTCTGCGACTCGCGACGACGCCCCTCGTACCAATTCCCTGGTGCCTGCGCGGTTGCTCTGCCTCGCGTCCTTCGCGCGTCCAAGGAGAGCCCAGGCGCCTCTATTCCCGATTTGGCCACCCCGCGTGCCGGCATGCGCCGACATCCCATAAGGCGGTGGCTACTTCCTCCGTTCATTGGGGCTCGGAGCGGCGCTGAATTTCAGGCCGCCACGGTTCGCGTATTCTTTCACACACAATATCATTTAGATACTTAAATCTTTTCAATCTGCAAAATTTAAATGAGTATCTACACCAGTGTCAGTGATTCCGTTCATGGATTCCATTCACTATCCATTCGATATTGAACTATGCGCAACCTGTCAAGGCTCTTTGTAGTGGGTATTTAGACCCAACTTATCTCTCGCGCGCCCCACGCCGAGGCCTTCTGGCCTCGAGATCTTCGGGGACAGGCGCCGGCTCCCCCGCCGTCAACGTCCCGAGCGCTACGGCTCATAAGTAGATGGGTCTCGAATGCCCACCGAGGAGTAGGCTCCGGCCGTTCCCTCCGTCGTGTCCCCCGCCGCCGCAGGGGCTTTGCTCGTTCACATCGCATTGGAGGAACCACGGATGGCAGACACGAAAGGAGCGCCGGGCCCGCTGAACGGGATGCGCGTTTTGGACTGCACCCACGTGATCGCCGGCGCGTGGTGCTCGATGTTGCTGGCCGACCTCGGTGCCGACGTGATCAAGATCGAGCCGCCGAAGGGCGAGGTAACGCGCACGGCCGTCGGTCCGTTTCGCCCCTACGACTTCATCAACCGGAACAAACGCGCCATCGCCATCGACATGGCCAAGCCCGAGGGCGCGGCGGCCCTTCGCCGACTCGCTGCTTGGGCCGATGTTTGGGTCGAGAACTTTCGCCCCGGTGCGCTGGAGCGGCGGGGCCTCGGTTACGACCAACTGGCGCAGGCGAACGCGTCGCTCATCTACTGCTCGATCTCGGGCTTCGGCCAGGACGGGCCGTATCGCGAGCGCGGCGGCCTCGATCTGGTCACGCAGGCCATGAGCGGCATCATGAGCTTCGTCGGCGAGCCGGGTGGTCCTCCGGTCTCGACGGCGGTGCCGATCTCAGATCTCAACGCGGGGACGTTCGGCGCACTCGGCATTCTCGCTGCCTGGGCGCACCGCCAGAAGACGGGGGAGGGCCAGCATGTTGAAACGAGCCTCCTCGAATCCGCGCTTGCCTACACCGTCTGGGAGGCGGGCCTGTACTTCACGCTCGGCGAAGTCGCGCAACCGCGCGGCTCGAAGCACCGTTTGGCCGCACCGTACGAGGCCCTCAAGACCAGGGATGGTTACGTCGTCGTCGGCATCAACAATCAAAGTCTGTGGAGGCGCTTCTGCGGCGCGATCGGTCAGCCGGCGCTGCGCGACGATCCCCGCTTCGCGGATCCCACCTCTCGGGTCATGAGCCGCGCGGAGCTGAAGATCGCAATCGAGGCGCATTTCGCGACCAACACCACGGACCACTGGTTGGAGAAGATGCTGCCCCTTGGCATCCCCTGCGGGCCGATCAATACCATCGACAAAGCGCTCGCCGATCCTCAGGTGCAGGCGCGCGGTATCGTCGTGCGACTCGGCGATCGCCACTTCGTCGGCAGCCCGCTCAAGATGTCGCGCACCCCGCCGGCGCTGCGCCGCGGGCCGGCGGAGATCGGCGAGCATAGCCGCGAGGTCCTGTTGGAAGCGGGTTTCGCCGCCGGCGAGGTGGATGCGCTCGTCGCCAGCGGGGTCATCGTCGAAGGAGCATCGACATGAGCGGGACCCTTCACCGGAGCCGTCACGGCGAGCATGTCACGCTGCTCGAGATCGACAATCCTCCGCGTAATACCCTCGGCACGGCGATGCGCGCACAGCTACGAAGCGTGCTCACGGCGCTCGCTGCGGACCTGTCCGTGCGTGCCGTCGTCGTCACCGGTCG
>CAYGXT010000017.1:0-17321 GCA_964353695.1 uncultured Myxococcaceae bacterium | reverse complement strand
CGACATCATCGGGCCAGGCGGCCGGGTGATCCGCGCGATCCAGGACACCACCGGCGTCAAGATCGACGTCGAGGACTCGGGCCGCGTGACGATCTTCTCGCCGGACTTCGATGCACTCGAGCGTGGACGGGCCATGGTGCAGGAGCTGACGCAGGAGGCGGAGATCGGGCGCATCTACCTGGCGAAGGTGAAGCGCATCACGGACTTCGGCTGCTTCGCGGAGATCTTCCCCGGCACGGACGGGCTGATCCACGTGAGCCAGCTCGCCGAAGGCCGCGTCGAGCGTGTAACGGACGTGGTGGCCGAGGGCGACGAGGTGCTCGCGAAGTGCATCGACATCGATCCCACGGGCCGCATCCGGCTCTCGCGCAAGGAGGCGCTCGCCGACGTCGCGGCAAAGGAGTAGAGACCTGGCCGCTGCGCCGCTGCGCGTCGCAATCCAGCGCCTTCCAGGCGCTCATGACCTGCCGCTCCCGTCGTATGCCACGGCGGGCGCGGCCGGCCTCGACGTGTGCGCGGCCCTGCTGGCCGACCTCGTGATCCCGCCGGGTGGGCGGGCCCTGCTGCCCACCGGCTTCGCCCTCGCGGTGCCGGAGGGCTACGAGGCGCAGGTCCGCCCACGCAGCGGTCTCGCGCTGCGCCATGGCCTGCTGCTCCCGAACGCCCCGGGCACGATAGACTCCGACTATCGTGGGGAGGTGAAGGTCATCGTGCTGAATGCGGGCAGCGAGCCCTTGACCCTTCGGCGTGGCGACCGCATCGCGCAGCTCGTCTTCGCGCGGGTGGAGCCCGTGGCGTGGGAGGAGTGCGCGAGCCTTCCCGAGACTTCGCGCGGCGGCGGCGGCTTCGGCCACACCGGAACGGGTACGCCGGGAAGGGAAGGCGAGTGAGCGCTGCCTCCGGTGAGCCGATTCATCCGCGTCCACCGACGCCCGTGCCGGAGACGCCCCAGCGCAAGGTGAGCAATCTGGCGCAACGCCTGCTCACGGCGTCGATCGTCATCCCGCTCGTGCTCTGGCTGATCGTCCTGGGCGGGGTGCCGTACCTGATCGCCATCATCGTCATCACGCTGATGGGTCTGCGCGAGTTCTATCGGCTGATCGAGGACAAGGGCGCGCATCCGCTGGTGGGCTTCGGCCTCGCGGCCGGAGCCGCGCTGCCCTGCGTGGCCTACCTCGGCAACGAGTACCATACGACGCTGCTGATGACGGCGGTGCTGCTCGGCGTGATGGTGGCGCAGGTCGGCAAGGCCGAGATCACGGAGGCGTTGGCCAGCATCTCCGGCACCTTCTTCGGCGTCTTCTACGTGTCCTGGCTGCTGTCGCACGCAATCGTGCTGCGTCAATTTCACGAAGTCGTGGCGGCGCGCTTTGGCGCCGTGGCGGGGCATGAGATCGCGCCCGACGCGGGCGCGTTCTACATGATCTTTGCACTGTTCGCCTTGGTGGGCTGCGATGCCGGCGCGTACTTTGCGGGCCGAAAGTGGGGCCGACGAAAGCTCGCCCCTCAGATCAGCCCCGCCAAGACGGTCGAGGGAGCCCTGGGCGGGATCGTGGGCGGGACCCTGAACGCGCTGATTTGCAAGGCCATCTTCGACGTCTGGTGGCCGGACCTCTCGGCGTTCTTTCCCTGGGTCGCGGCACTGCTCTTTGCCGTCGTGCTCACGGTGGTCGGAATCATCGGCGATCTGGTGGAGTCGCTCCTCAAGCGCGATGCGCAGCGCAAGGATGCGGGCTCCGTACTTCCCGGCATGGGAGGCTTCCTCGACCGCATCGATTCGAGCCTGCTCGGAATCCCCGTCATGTACTATCTGCTCCTCAGCTACACCTACCTTCGGCTGGGCTCGCCATGATCAATCGCTACGCCCGACCCGAGATGAGCGCGCTCTGGACCGACGCGGCCCGTTACGGCCGCTGGCTGGAGGTCGAGCTCGCCGTCTGCGACGTGCTCGCCGAGCGTGGCGTCATCCCCACCAAGGCGGCCCAGACGATCCGCGCGAAGGCCGCTTTCGATATTGCTCGTGTGGAGGAAATCGAGCGCGAGGTGCGCCACGACGTGATCGCGTTCCTGACGAACGTGGCCGAGCACGTGGGGCTCGAGGCGCGCTGGGTACACTTCGGCATGACGTCGAGCGACGTGCTCGATACGGCGTTGGCGCTGCAGGTCCAGGCGGCCGGGGCCTTGCTGCTGTCTGGCGTCGATCGGGTGACGGCAGCCCTGCGCCGCCGCGCGCTCGAGCAACAGCACACGGCCTGCGTCGGGCGCACGCACGGCATCCACGCCGAGCCCACGACGTTCGGCGTGAAGCTGCTGGTCTTCCACGAGGAGATGCGCCGCAACCGTGTGCGCCTCGAGGCCGCGCTCCGCGATGCCTGCGTGGGAAAGCTCTCCGGTGCCGTGGGCACCTTCGCGCACCTCGATCCAGCCGTGGAAGAGGCCGTCTGCGCGCGGCTGGGCATCGGTTTCGAGCCCGTGGCAACGCAGGTGGTGCAGCGCGATCGCCACGCGGCCCTGGTCACGGCTCTGGCCCTGGTGGGCACGAGCCTCGAGAAGATCGCCGTCGAGCTGAGGCATCTGGCGCGTACGGAAGTCCGCGAAGTGGAGGAGGAATTCGGCAAGGGCCAGAAGGGCTCTTCCGCCATGCCCCACAAGCGTAACCCCTGGCGCCTCGAGACCGTGACCGGCCTCTCGCGCCTGCTTCGCGGCTACGCGAGCGCGGCGCTCGAGAACAACGCCCTCTGGCACGAGCGCGACATCAGCAACTCCTCCGTGGAGCGCGTGGTGCTTCCCGACGCCTCCCTGGTCCTCGATTTCATGCTGCAGCGCATGGCGCAGCTGATCGACACGCTCGTCGTGTACCCCGAACGCATGCGAACGAACTTGGAGCTCACGAACGGGCTGGTCTTCAGCGGCACGCTGCTCGTGGCGCTCGCGGAGAAAGGCCTTTCGCGCGAGGACGCGTATCGCCTGGTGCAGGGCCACGCGATGGCGACGTGGGAACAGGGCGGAGACTTCCACGCACGCATCGCGGGCGACCCGGCCATCGCGAAGGTGCTCTCGCGGGAGGAGATCGAACGCGTGTTCAGCCTCGAAGCAGCGCTGCGAAACGTGAACGCCATCTTTGCGCGAGCGCTGGGCAGGGCAGGGGAGGCCTCGTGAAAGCGACGATCTTCGTGACGCTGAAGGCGGACGTACTCGATCCGCAGGGCAAGGCCATCCAGCGCGCGGCCAGCTCCCTCGGCTACAGCGCCGTGCAGCAGGTGCGGCAGGGCAAGCTCTTCGAGGTGACGCTCGAAGCCAGGGACCGCATTGCGGCGGAGCGGCTGCTGCACGAGCTCGGCGAGAAGCTGCTCTCGAATCCCGTGATCGAGGACTACCGGATCGAACGGCTGGACGAGTAGCGGCATGGACGCGGAGACGGCGTTCCGGGTCCTCAACCTCCTGGTGCTGCCGTGGTGGGGCGTGTTCCTGGTGGCGCCCCGTTCGAAGCTCGCCCGACGCGCAGCATCGAATGCCGGCGTATTTCTCGCCTTGGCCGCGGCATACGCCGTCCTGCTCGTAGCGGCGATCGCCATGGGCCCGGGCGGCGGATTCGGCTACGAGGGTCTGCGCGCAGCGCTCGGCGCTCCTGCGGGCTTTCTCGCTGGCTGGACCCATTATCTCGTCTTCGATCTCTTCGTGGGCGCCTGGGTGCTGCGCGAGTCGAACCGGATCAAGGTCGAGCCTCGGCTCTATCTCTTCTTCACGCTGATGGCGGGGCCGATCGGGCTCGGCGGCTTCCTGGTCCGGCGCTGGCTGCGGCTGCGGAGCCTCGGACAGATCGGCGAGGTGGATCTGATCTGAAACGAGGGGGATGCGCCGGTATGTGGCGCACAGCCTCATGCCGCAGCCGCGGCCTCCCGGCCGAGCCGAGCGAAGCGTGCGACCTGGCAGCGATTTCCCTGATCCGGCGGCCGGGCATGACGCTTGCATTATTTCTCCGCAGTAACCTACAAGGGGAGGGACTGACATGGCCGCGAAGAAGAAGACAGCTGTGAAGCGGAGCATCGGGAAGGGCCGGGCCGCAAGGGCCGGCGCGACGCTCGCCCGCATGGAACGGGAGCTGCCGGCTACGCTGCGGGAGTTTTCGGATCGTGTCCGCAAGCGGCTCGGCCAGCTCGAGCGCGCTGTGGTTCGCGCCGAGGCGCTTTACCAGCGAGAGGCCGTGCGCGCGCTGCGCACTGCCAGCCATCAGCTCGGGCGCTTCGAGGCCGAGGGAGAGCGGCGCTGGAAACGGCTCACGGCGGAGGCGCGACGCGAGGCGCTGCTCGTGCTCCGGCGGATGGAGAAGGCCCTCGAGGGCAAGGCGGGTGCGAAGCCGGCGTTGAAGGCGCGGCGAAGACGAGCGGTAGCATCGTAGGGGCTGGCGATTGCGGCGTGATGCCACAGAGGTGCGCGCCATTGCCGCAGGCCCTTTCGGGAGGTGATGGCGGCTCCCGTCCGGCTCATGGAGGCGGAGGACGTGATGACGTAGCCGCTGGCGTCGGTTCAGGCCGGCGATCCGCTCGAGCGCTCATCTCCTGCATGGCGGATTTCGGCAGAAAGAGAGAGCTTACACGGGGATTCGACGCGATTCGCGATCGCGTACGCCGCATCCTGAGATGGAGGTCGACATGAAGAGTTCGACGGCTCCCACCGCTCGTCCCCAGGTCGCGGACGAGATTCGCGCCTTGGTGACCTCCCCTGTCCAACCTCGCGTGTCGCTCTATCTGCCGCTGCGGCCCGTTCCCAACGCAGGGCAGAACGAGGTTCTGGCGCGTCAGGCCGCGGAGGTGGCGATCAAGCGACTCGAGGCGCATCCGATGTCGGCCTCGGAACGAGCGCGCTTCACCGAGCTGTTGCAGGCGGTGGAGAGCACGGTCTCGGCGCAGGCGCAGCCAGTGGGAAGCCTCGCGGTCTTCCTGGATGCCGGGCAGCTCCGGATTCTGCCGCTCGCCCGGGAGGTTCCGTTCCTCGTGAGCGTCGGTCGCTGGTTCGTCCTGCGTCCGCTGCTGCGCGCGCTCGCCCAGGACGTGCGCTATCGCGCCCTCGCCGTTTCGGTGAAACGAGTCGCGCTCTTCGAGGGCGACGCCCGCAGGGCGGTGACTGTGCCGCGTGGCGGCCTACCGGCGAGCCTCGAGGATGCGCTCGGTAGCGAGCTCAGCGAGAAGCAGCTCCGCATGCGAGGAACGGCCGCCGGCGGGGGGAATTCCGTCTACTACTCGCACGACGCCGCGAGCGACGAGCAGAAGAGCGACCTCGGACGCTTCCACCACGTGCTGTCGCGGGCCGTGGCACACCTTCTCGTCGGGGACGAGACCCCGCTCGTGCTGGTGGCGGACATCACACATCAGGCTGGCCTGCGGGCGGAGCTGCGGCTCCCGGGGTTCCTGGCGGAAGGGGTGGCGGCGAGCCCGGATCACCTCTCGGCCAGCGAGATCCATGCCCGCACCTGGCCGCTGGTCGCGGCAGAGCTGGCGCGGCGGGACGAGAGCATCCGCGCGCGCTACGAGGAGGCGCGCAACGCCGGCAAGGCCCTCGATCTTCCCGACGACGTCGCCTTCGCGGCGATTGCGGGAAGGATCCGCCGACTGTGGCTCGAGACGGGGCGTGAGCTGCCCGGCTGCGTCGATGCCGCGAACGGGCGAATCGTCGCCTCGGAGGGAGACGACGCCCTCGACTCCCTGGCCGCGCTCGTGCTGGCCAGAGGCGGAGAGGTGCACGTGGTCGAGGCATCCTCGATGCCGACTTCTACCGGAGTCGCCGCCGAGCTACACTGACGCTCTCTCACGACCCAGGGGGAAGCGTTGGCCGACACGACCGGGGGCGGAATCATCGCCCGAATGCTGGAGCAGGAGGGCGTCGAGACCTTTTTCGGGATCGTCGACGGCACCTACCTGCAGCTCTTTGCACAGTGCGTCGAGCTGGGCATGACGATGATTTCGCCGCGCCACGAGGCCGTGGCGGCACACATGGCCGGCGCCTACGCGCGCCTGACCGGAAAGCTCGGCGTCTGCATCGCCAGCAACGGGCCGGGCGTCGCCAACATGCTCTCGGGCGTGGCCGTGGAGAATGGCGAAGGGAATCGTGTCCTCCTGATCACGAGCTCACGCCGTACGGGCATCGTGTATCCGGACCGCGGTGGCGCCTACCAGAGCTTCGACCAGGTCAAGACGATCGGGGCCATGTCGAAGTGGTCGGAAGTCGTGCAGTCGATCGAGCGGCTGCCGGAGCTGCTGCGCCGTGCGCTTCGTGCCAGCTTCACGGGACGCCCGGGCGTGGTGCACCTCGACGTGCCCGAGAACCTGATCAACGGGTCGTGTGCCGAGGTGCCGATTTTGGCGCCCCATCAGTATCGGCGTGTGGTCCCGATCGAGCCGCCGCCCGCGCAGGTGGAGCGAGCCGCCGAGATGCTCGTCGCAGCGCGCCTGCCGATGCTTCACGTCGGGAGCGGCGTGCTGCATGCCGGCGCATTCGCCGAGCTGGCAAAGGTGGCGGAGCTGCTACACGCGCCCGTCACGACGTCGTGGAGCGCGCGCGGGGTCTTCTCCGAGACCTCCCCCCTGGCCTGGCCGATGGTGCACATCGAGGCCTGCACGCAGCTGCGCAACGAAGCCGATCTCGTGCTCTGCGTAGGCTCCGAGTTGGGCGAAACCGACTGGTGGGGGAAGGCTCCCTACTGGGCACCGCCCCGCAAGCAGCGCCTGATCCAGGTGGACGTCGACGATGCGGCGCTCGGCCGCAACCGGGCTGTCGATCTCGCGATCCTGGGCGACGCGCGCGTGTTCCTGGCGGCGCTCGCCGAGCGGCTCGCCGGCCGCGTCGATCGCGCTCGCCTCGATGCGCGGCGCGCTGCGGTCGCAGCCCTGGCCACCGACAAGGCAAAGGACCGCTCCCTGCTCGATGCGGTGCTCGATAACCGGAGCACCCCCATGATCACGGCGCACGTGCCGGCCGCGTGCCGGCGCATCTTCGACGACGATGCCGTGGTCATTTTTGACGGCGGCAACTCTGCCGTCTGGGGGCAGTCGTTCACCGAACTGCGCGTGCCCAACACGCAGCTCTCGACCGCACACCTCGGACACCTCGGTGCGGGTGTCGGGCAGGCGCTGGGAGCCGCCGTGGCGCGGCCCGACAAGCAGGTCTACTGCATGATCGGAGACGGTGCGATGGGCTTCCAGATGCAGGAGGTCGAGACCGCCATACGCCACGACCTGCGGGTCATCTTTCTCGTCTGCGCAGACCGGCAGTGGGGCATGGTGAAGATCAACCAGAAGTTCGCGCTGGAGCCCGTGAAGCTGAGCTTCAAGCGCGCACTCGGTCCGGACCACGACCGGACCATCAACACCGATCTCGGCGAAATCCACTGGGACCGCCTGGCGGAGGCGATGGGCGCGCACGGCGAGCGGGTCTCCGAGCCGGGCGAGCTCGAGCCTGCCATCCGGCGTGCGCTGGCCGCCGAGCGCTGCGCCGTCATCCACTGCGATGTGAACGCGAATGCGCACCTGCTGGCGCCGGGGCTTCGCTGGTTCAAGGACATGCACCAGGAGCCGGCGGGAGAGTGAGCACGGGCATCTCGAAGCCGAAGCCGACGCCGGAGCCGCTGCCGTATCGAGCCGTGCTCGTGACGGGCGCAGGGGGCTACGTGGGCCGCCTCCTGATCGAGGCCCTCGCCCGTGATCGCCGCGGCATCGATCGCATCGTCGCGACGGACATCCGCCTGCCGCGGCAGGAGGAGCGACTCGAGGGCGTCGAGTACGTCGTGGCCGACGTGCGCGAGCCGGGTCTCGGCACGCTGCTGCGCGAGCGCGGCGTCGATCTCGTGGTCCACCTGGCGGCCATCGTGACGCCGGGCACCGACACCAGCCGCGAGCTCGAGTACGCGGTGGACGTCCTGGGTACCGAGAACGTACTGAAGGGCTGTCTCGAGGCGGGGGTCCGCAAGCTCGTCTACACCAGTAGCGGTGCGGCCTACGGCTATCACGCCGACAATCCCGAGTGGATCGACGAGAACGACGCATTGCGCGGGAATCCGGAGTTCGCCTACTCCGATCACAAGCGCCTCGTCGAGGAGATGCTCGCGCGCTGGCGCCGGGAGCATGCCGAGCTGCTCCAGCTCGTGTTCCGGCCCGGAACCATCTTTGGCGCGCGCGCACGCAACCAGATCACGGCGCTCTTCGACGGGCGATTCGTGCTCGGCCTGCGGGGCTCGCCGACTCCCTTCGTCCTGATCTGGGACGAAGACGTGGTGGGCGCAATCCTGCACGGGATCCACACCGGGGGCACGGGCAGCTTCAACCTCGCGGGCGACGGCGCGATCGGTCTCGAGGAGATGGCCAAGCGCATCGGCAAGCCCTTCGTCGCGGCCCCGGTCGGCCTGGTGACGGCCGCACTCTGGGCGGGCAAGAAGCTCGGCGTGACACGCTACGGGCCGGAGCAGGTGGGCTTCCTGCGCTATCGGCCGGTGCTCGCCAATCGCCGGCTCAAGGAAGAGTTCGGCTACGTCCCGCGCAAGACCACCCGCGAGGTCTTCGAGGAGTTTGTGACGGCGAGAGCGCGGGCGGCCTAGAGCGAGGTGCGCGTGTTCGCAGTGGTTCAGTTTCCCGGCTCCAACGACGACCGGGACATGCGCTTCGCGATGAAGTCCGTACTCGGCGCGCCATGCGAGCTGGTCTGGCATAAGGCGCTGGAGCTGCCTCCCGACACGCGGGCGGTGCTGCTTCCCGGCGGCTTCTCCTACGGCGACTACCTGCGCTGTGGCGCCATGGCGCGCTTCTCGCCCATCATGGCGGCAGTTCGACGCTTCGCCGAGGCGGGTGGCCTCGTGCTCGGCACCTGCAACGGCTTCCAGGTGCTGTGCGAGGCGGGGCTGCTGCCGGGCGCGCTGCTTCGCAACCAGCAGCTCCACTTCGTTTGCGACTTCGTCCACGTGAAAATCGAGCGGAGCGACACGCCCTTCACCTCTCGCGCGCGCAAGGGCGCCGTGCTGCGCCTCCCGATCAAGCACGGGGAGGGCGCCTACTACGTGCGGCCCGCGGAGCTGGCCAAGCTCGAGGCGGCCGGCCAGATCGTGCTGCGCTACTGCGATGCCGAGGGGCGCCGCTCGACGGACACGAACCCGAACGGCTCGGTCGGCGACGTGGCCGGCGTGTGCAACGCTCGCGGCAACGTCTTCGGACTGATGCCGCATCCCGAGCATGCGGTCGAGGCTGCCATCGGCGGGCTCGATGGTCTCGTGCTCCTCGGTTCGCTGCTCGATGCCGTGAGATCCCTTGCAGCAGGGCAGCGGGTGCTGGCATGAGAGATCGTGCCGATCCCGTGGTCGACCATGCTCTGGCGCGAGAGCATGGCCTCAGCGACGAGGAGTGGCAGCGGGTTCTCGCAATCCTCGGCCGCACGCCGACCTTCCCGGAGCTCGGGATCTTCTCCGTGATGTGGTCGGAGCATTGCTCCTACAAGTCGAGCAAGAACTGCCTGCGCACGCTGCCGACGCAGGGCGAGCATGTGCTGCAGGGGCCCGGAGAGAACGCGGGCGCCGTCGCCATCGGCGACGGTCTCGCGGTGATCTTCAAGATCGAGAGCCACAATCACCCGTCCTACATCGAGCCGAGGCAGGGCGCGGCCACGGGCGTGGGCGGCATCTTGCGCGACATCTTCACCATGGGAGCGCGACCGATCGCCTCGCTCGATTCGCTGCGCTTCGGTCCTCTCGACGATCCGAAGCAGCGCTATTTGCTGCGCGGTGTGGTGGACGGGATCGGCGGCTATGGCAACGCGGTGGGCGTTGCCACCGTGGGTGGTGAGGTGCAGTTCCATCCCTGCTACCGCGGCAACATCCTGGTCAACGCCTTCAACCTGGGCGTGGTGGAGGCGGATCGGATCTTCCTGGCCAACGCTGGCGGCATCGGAAACCCCGTGATCTATGCCGGCAGCAAGACCGGGCGCGACGGCATCCACGGCGCGAGCCTGCTGGCATCGGCCGAGTTCGACGATACGACGCAGAACAAGCGCCCGACCGTGCAGGTGGGAGACCCCTTCACCGAGAAGTGTCTGATCGAGGCCTGCCTCGAGGCCATGCGCACCGACGCCATCATCGGCATCCAGGACATGGGCGCGGCGGGCCTGACCTGCTCGTCCTTCGAGATGGCAAGCCGTGCGGGTACGGGCATCGAAATGGACCTCGACCGGGTGCCGCAGCGCGAGACGCAGATGACGCCCTACGAGCTGCTGCTCTCGGAGAGCCAGGAGCGGATGCTGCTGGTGACGCGAGTGGGCGCTGAAGACCGCGTGCGCGAGATCTTCGAGCGCTGGGAGCTCGACGTCGCAGTCGTGGGCCGCGTCACGGGGGACGGCCGCATGCGTGTGCGCTGGCACGGCGAGACCGTGGTGGACATCCCAGTCGATCCCGTGGCCGAGTCGGCGCCGGTCTACGACCGCCCGCGGCAGGAGCCCGCGGAGCTGCGCGCGCGGCAGCAGCTCGATCTCTCGAAGATCGAGCCCGAAACCGATCCGCAGGGCGCTCTCGAGGCGCTGCTCGACACGCCGAACCTCGGATCCAAGGCGTGGATCTGGCGCCAGTACGACCAGCTGGTGCAGGGCAACACCATCGTCGGCCCCGGCGGCGACGCGGCGCTGGTGCGCGTGAAGCGCGAGGACGGAACGCCCACGCGCAAGGCGCTCGCTCTCGCGGTGGACTGCAATCCGCGCTGGTGCTGGCTCGATCCCTATGGCGGCACCGTGGCGGCCGTGGCCGAGTCGGCGCGAAACGTGGCCTGCACGGGTGCGCGTCCGCTGGCGCTCACGAACTGTCTCAACTTCGGCAATCCCGAGAAGCCCGAGATCATGTGGCAGCTCGCAGAGGCCATCCGCGGCCTCGGCGACGCCGCGCGCGCGCTCGGAACCCCCGTCATCTCCGGCAACGTCTCACTCTACAATGAGACGGCCGGCCGGCCGATCTATCCCACGCCGACCATCGCGATGGTTGGGCTATTGGAGCCGTGGGATCGTTTTGCGGTATCACACTTCTTGAAGCAGGGGCTCGCGATCGTGTTGCTCGGGGAAACCACGGAGGAGCTCGGCGGCAGCGAGTGGCTGGCGCTGCGCCGCGGCCTCGAGGCAGGCCTGCCGCCGCGGGTGGATCTCGAGCATGAGCTGCGGCTGCAGCACGTGTTGCAGCAGGGCGTAGCGCAGGGCTTGCTGCTCTCGGCCCACGACGTCTCCGACGGCGGGCTTGCGCTGTCGCTGGCCGAGTGCACGTTTACGGGGCCGCATGGGCTGCGAGTCGGTGCGGCCGTGACGCTTCCGGGCGGGCTCCGCACGGAGGCGTTGCTCTTCGGCGAGTCTACGGGCCGCGTCGTTGCCAGCACGCAGGATGCGAAGGCGCTGCTGGCGCTGGCGCTGCGCGAGGGCGTGCCGGCTCGCGTCATCGGCGAGACGGGCGGCGACGAGCTCCGCATCGCCCGCGAGGGCGACGAGGGGATGCTCGCAGTTCCCGTCGCCCGGCTGCACGAGATCTGGAGCCGCGCGCTGCCGCGGCGGCTCGAGGAGAGCTGATATGTGCGGTGTCTTCGGCATCCAGGGGCATGGCGAGGCCGCCCACATCACCTACCTCGGCCTGTATGCGCTGCAGCATCGGGGCCAGGAGTAGGCTGGCATCGTCGCCTCGAACGGTCACGAGCAGCTCGTGCACCGTGGCATGGGCCTCGTGGCCGACGTCTTCTCCGAGGCCACGCTGGCGAAGCTTCCGGGCCGTCATGCGATCGGGCACGTGCGCTATTCGACGGCGGGTGAGTCGAGCCTGCGCAATGCACAGCCCTTCTGCGCCACCACCGATGGCGGCCCCGTCTCGATCGCGCACAACGGCAATCTGGTCAATGCGCTGACCATTCGCCGCGAGCTCGAGGGCCGTGGCGCGATCTTCAGCTCCAGCGCCGACAGCGAGGTGATCGTTCACCTGCTGGCGCGCTCGCGCGAGGGTACGCTCGAGGAGCGCCTGATCGACGCGCTCTCGCGTGTGAAGGGCGCCTTCAGCCTCGTGATGCTCACGGACGATGCGCTGATCGCGGCACGCGATCCGTGGGGCTTCCGGCCGTTGGTGCTGGGACGTCTCGACGGGGCGTTCGTGGTGGCGAGCGAGACCTGTGCCCTCGATCTCATCGGCGCGAGCTTCGAGCGTGACATCGACCCTGGCGAGGTGGTCGTGATCCGCCGCGGGCGGCTCCGAACGCTGCGGCCGTTCGCGAAGGTGTCCCGGCAGGCCTTCTGCATCTTCGAGCACATCTATTTTGCTCGCCCCGACTCGAACCTGATGCGACAGAACGTCTACGCCTTCCGCAAGGAGCTCGGGCGCGTGCTGGCCCGCGAGCATCCGGTGGAGGCCGACATGGTCGTCCCCGTGCTCGACTCGGGTACGGCGGCGGCCCTCGGCTACGCCGAAGAATCCGACATCCCGTACGAGACGGCCCTGATCCGCAACCACTACGTGCGGCGCACTTTCATCGAGCCGTCGCACTCGATCCGACACTTCGGCGTGAAGGTGAAGCACAATCCCGTGCGCGGGATTCTCGAGGGCAAGCGCGTGGTGCTGGTCGAGGATTCGATCGTACGGGGCACGACGCTGCTCAAGCTGGTGACGCTGGTGCGGCAAGCGGGAGCGCGAACGGTGCATGTGCGCGTCTCGTCGCCGCCCACGATCGGCCCCTGCCATTACGGCATCGACACGCCCTCGCGTGAGGAGCTGATCGCGCACCAGCACTCGGTCGACGGGATCCGTGAGCAGATCGGTGCCGACAGTCTCGGCTACCTCTCCCTCGAGGGCCTGCGCCAGGTCAGTGCGCAGCTCAAGTCGGGCATCTGCGACGCCTGTTTCTCCGACGAGTATCCCGTGTCGCCGGGCGACGAGGAGGTGACGCCGCAGCTCTCGCTATTCCACGCGGTGCAGGAAGAGATTTCGGAGGACGGCCGGGGCGCGGCGCGGCGTGGCCCGCGCTCTTGAGCGTGCGCCGGCCGCGGATCGGCATCACGACCTACCCGCGCACCGGCGAGGATCGTCCGGCGTTCTCGCTGCCCACGGCCTACGTCGATTCGGTACGTGCGGCCGGCGGGCTGCCGCTGCTGCTGGCCCCCGATTGCGATCGCCCCGAAGAGTATCTCGAGCACGTCGACGGCATGATCTTCGCCGGCGGTGGTGACATCCATCCGGAGCACTTCGGCGCCGAGGAGCATCCGGCCCAGTATGGCCAGGACGACGAGCGAGATGCCTTCGAGCTGCGGCTGATGCAGGCGGTGCTCGTGCGCGAGACGCCGACCCTGGCCATTTGCCGCGGGCTGCAGCTGCTGAACGTGGTGCTCGGTGGCGACCTCCACGTGCACCTGCCGGATGTGGTGGGGGAAGAGGTGCTCCACCGCCTGCCCACCCGCAAGCCGGTGCTGCATCGGGTGCGCCTCGCCGCGGGCTCGGCGCTGGCGAGGATCTACGGCGTCCTCGAGATCGACACGATCTCCTGGCACCATCAGGCCGTGAATGAGCTGGGCAAGGGCCTGGTGGCGACGGCGTGGGCCGAGGATGGGACGATCGAGGGGGTCTGCCTCGAAGGCGCCGACTGGCTGCTCGCCGTGCAATGGCATCCCGAGCTGCAGCCGGAGGAGCTCCAGCTTTTCCGCGCGCTCGTGGCGAATACCCTCCGAAAAGGTCGCCGCGGACAATCCTGAGTGGGGCGATCCCGGGCGGATCATGTGGGCCCGCCTTTCCGCCGATATGCCCCGGGGAGGGCCTGCGCGCCGATGGCGGTCCGCGACGAGATCCAGTTCGCTACACAGGGCGAGCCGCGCCGGCTCGAGGCTCGCTTCGGCTCGTCCGAGGCCTTTGCGCGGGAGTATGCGCAGAACGTCTCGCAGGGCGGCGTCTTCATCGAGACACAGGCTCAGTTCGAGCTTCGTGAGCTGGTGATCGTGCAGGTCGTGCTCGCCTACTGCGACCAGACTGTCGATCTCGACGGCGAGGTGGTCCACGTGCGTCCCGCCGGCTTCGTGGGCGCGCCGGGCGGAGTCGCCGTGCAGCTCCTGACCCCCGCAAGCGAGCTGCGCGCACGGCTCGGGCCTCTGGCCGAGATGGCGGCCGAAGCCGAAGTTGAGATCTTGCCGGAGCAGCGGATGGCGCCGCGTACGCCCACCCATGTCCAGGCGCGCGTCGATGGCGTCGAGAGCAGCGTGCGGACACTCGATCTCAGTACGCGCGGCGCGCTGCTCGAGACGGGCGACGAGCCGCCGGCCATTGGAGAGACCGTCGAGGTCTCGCTGCAGCATCCGGTCAGCGGAAAGGAGTACACGATCGAGGGCATCGTCGTCCGCCATCACCAGCAGGACGGTGAGGTTCGGGGCGTGGGTGTGCGCTTCGAGACGGACGTCGTCGAGCAGCCGGGCGTCGAACGCTTCGTGGAGGGCGTGCAGGCGGCCGCCCATGCAAGGAGCCTCGGTGCCATTCGCGGGCCGATCGATCAGCTCGGCCTCGCGAGCCTGCTCCAGATGTTTGGCGTGTCGGCGCCGCAGGGAACTCTCTGCGTGGTGCGCGAAGGGATCGAGGGATCCATCGCCTTCGACGCTGGAGTGCTCCGGCACGCGCGGCTCGGCGAGATCGCGGGCTCGAAGGCGCTCGCGCGCCTTCTCGGCTGGCGCGATGGCAGCTTCGAGTTCCACGCCCAGCTCGAGTCCGGCTCGCCCGAGGACCCGCCCATGCCTCTCGACGCTGCGATCTTCGAGGCTGTCCGCCAGCTCGACGAGCTCGCACGCGTCGAGCTTCCGTCGAGCATCACGAAGGCTTCCCTGCGTCTCGATCGCGCCCGTTTCGAGGCGGAGCTGGGGCCGCTCGAGAAGGTGGAAGAGGCCGTCGTGGATCTCGTCGCGGCCGGCTTTCCGCTCTCCCGCGTGCTCGACGTGATCCCCGTTCCCGACGCCGAGATCCACGGAGCGCTGCGCTCGCTGCTCGAGCGGGGCGTGCTGGTCTCGGTCGCGTAGGCTGCAAGGAAGTCGCTACGGCGCGCTCGTCGGAGGCGTCGAGAGGGATTCCACGAGAGCCGGGTCGCGGATCTCGCGGCGCAGCAACCTGCCGCTCCGGAACTCACTGTGCACGTCCACGCGGCCGTCGCCGTCGAGATCCTCATCGCGCGCGGCGAGGCTGCCATCGGCATCGAAGCGCTCGAAGCGGTCGAGGCTGCCATCGGCATCCGTATCCTGGTCGCCACCGACGAGGATTCCCGTGGCGTAGTGGAAAACGCGCTCGGGTCTCCTGTCGCCGTCCATGTCGATCTCGATGCTTTCGGTCGAGAGGCCGTCGGCCGCCAGCAGGATATGGGCGTTTACGTGGCCCGAGGCGCCGCGATCCTCCCAGACTGCTACCGGTCGCCCCCCGGCGTAGGCCGTCCAGCGGTCGGCCACACCGTCCTGGTCCGTGTCCTCTTCGCGCAGCAACAACGCGCCCGCTGCGAGCTCGCTCGCCGCGACCTCACGCGCTACGAGCTCAAAATAGAAGCGGGCGACCGCGCCCCCGTCCGGCGCGTACAACACCCGAGCCTCGACCTTCCTGCCGCCGGCGCGCTCGCGCGCGAGGCGCGGGCCCACGCCTTCGGGCTCTCGGATCTCTTCTCTGCGGAGCACCGCGACTTCCGCCGCGGTCGGCGCGCGCTGCCGGAGCTCGTCCACGCGCAGCGCCGCGAGCAGCTCGTCGCGATGGTGGCGCTCGGCCGCGACCTCGGTCTCGAGCGCTCGAGACTCGGAATCTCGCTCTGCCAGCGCGCGTGCTGCATCGAGCTCGCTCTCTCGTTCGCGCTCCTGCTCCGCTCTCGCGATCTCGCTCGCAGCGTCGGTAGGGGTGGCGTCGCGCTCCGCTTCGGCACGTCCGCGGGCAATCTCGCGCGTCCGCTCCACGTTGCGCACCGGCAGCAGCGCGCGAGCAGCCAGGGCGGGCCATGCTTCCTGCGCGGGACGGGCGGGCGCTGCCATCGTACTCGCAACGCCGGGCAATGCGAGAGCCAGTTCGAGTGCGCGCGAAAGCGCGGCGTCGGTGCAGGCCGGAGGCAGGGGCGGATCGTCGTCGACGGCGCGCACGCGCAAAGGCTCGTCTGGCAGCGCTCCCGAGCGGGCCGCCAGCACCGTGATCGAGACCAGCGCGAAGGGGCCGTCCTTGGCCGATTCTGCGCATCGGGCCTGGTCCACCCGCAGCGAAATGGCGCCGCGGGGGGCCTGCTGCCGGAGCCACTCCTCGGCCTCCCGCAGCGATGCCGGCGTCGTCTCGGATACGGCCGCCTTCGGCAGCCGCGTTCGGATGCGTGTCGCGAGGGTGTGCAGCAGGTGGGAATTTTCCCACTCGCTCTGGGGCTCTGCAGCGCTTTCGATCTCCGGCGGGAGCAGCACGATCAGCACGCCGCTCGCGTCGGGGAGAAGCGGCGTCTCGGGCGGCGGGGCAGGGGCCGGCGTGAGCTGCCGTGCACGCGCGGCATGCTGCGCGGCCTCCTCCTCGCGACCGAGGTCGTGCAGTGTGCGCGCCATCAGTGCGTGCGCACGTGCGTGATCCGGATCGCCGGAGAGGGCCAGGTGAAGCTGGTGCTCTGCCGCCTCGAAGCGCTTCTGGAGGCGAAAGGCCTGTGCGTCCTCGACGCGACGCTTCACGTAGCGCGCGCGGTCCACCTCGGAGACGGGCTCGTCGTTCGGAGTCGGGGAGATGCCCTGGCAGGCCACAAACAAGATCGGGAGCAGCACGAGAAGCGCCCGCCAGCTCCGCGGGGCGCAGGCGCGCATTTCAGCTTGATTCGCGACGCAGAACGGTGTCGCGGCAGTAGCTTTCGTCGCGTTCGGGATAATCGAGGTTGTAGTGGAGGCCCCGACTCTCGTGACGCCGCGACGCGGACTCGATCACGAGCTGCGCCACGAGGGCCAGATTGCGCAGCTCCAACAGGTCCGGCGTGAGCTCGAAGCCCCAGTAGTACTCCAGGATCTCCTGCTGGAGCAGGTCGATCCGGCGCTTCGCGCGTCGAAGGCGCTGGTTCGTGCGTACGATGCCGACGTAGTTCCACATGAAGCGACGGAGCTCGTCCCAGTTCTGCGTGATGAGGATCGCCTCCGGGCTCTCGATGGCGGCGCCCGGGTCCCAGGCCGGCACCTCTTCGAGGGCAGGCGGCGTCTGCCGCAGCCGTGCAAGTGTCTCGGTCGCTGCGGCGTCGGCGTAGACGAGCGCTTCGAGCAGCGAGTTGGACGCCAGGCGGTTGGCGCCGTGGAGCCCCGTGGCGGCCACCTCTCCCGCTGCAAAGAGG
>CAYGXT010000016.1:0-17559 GCA_964353695.1 uncultured Myxococcaceae bacterium | reverse complement strand
AGGGCGCCTGCTACAGCGATCTGCAGGCCGCATCCTCACGCGTTCTTCACCCGCTGAAGCGCGTGGGCCCGCGCGGCTCTGGCAAATGGGAGCGCATCTCCTGGGACCAGGCACTGACCGAGATCGGTGACAAGATGATCGACATCGCCAAGGAAAGCGGCACCGACACGATCATCCACGATCACGGCACCACGAACATCGACTTCGGCCCCGACACGGCTTCGGAGCTTCGCTTCGCTTCCGTGCTCGGCGCCACGGTGCTCGACTCCTGGGCGGGCGTGGGCGACATGCCGATGGGCCCGGTGCAGACCTGGGGCATGTACAACTGCGAGGGCACGTCGGACGACTGGTTCCGCGCCGACAACATCTTCATCTGGGTCGGCAACCCGGTCTACACGCGCATCCCCGAGGCGCACTTCTTGCACGAGGCCCGCTACAAGGGTGCGCGAATCTTCGTGATCGCGCCCGACTACAACGCCTCGGCTGTGCACGCCGACTTGTGGATCAACCCGAAGAGCGAGACGGACGCGGCGCTCGGCCTCGGCTTCGCCCACGTGCTGCTGCGCGACAAGCTCTACGATGCCGCCTACGTGCGCGAGCAAACCGACCTGCCGCTGCTGGTGCGCGACGACACGGGCCGCTTCCTGCGCGCTTCCGACCTCGAGAAGGGCGGCAAGGATGACACGCTCTACCTCTGGGATCAGGCCACTTCGCAGATCGCCGTCGCGCCCGGCTGCCAGGGGGATGGAGGGCGTCTGCTGGCGCTCGGCGAGCTAAAGCCGGCCCTCGAGGGCAGCTTCTCCGTGAAGCTCGCGGGCGGCAAGAGCGTGAGCGTGCGGCCAGTCTTCGAGCGGCTGCGTCAGCACCTCGAGGACTACTCGCCGGAGAAGGCCTCGGTCATCACGGGCGTCAAACCCGCGATCTTCGAGCAGGTGGCGCGCGAGCTCGGTGGCGGCAAGCGCTCGATGATCTTCGCCTCTTGGGGCTCGTGCAAGCATCACCACAGCGATCTCTTCCAGCGCGCCATGATCCTGCTGATGGCCCTCACCGGAAACCAGGGCAAGCACGGCGGCGGCGTGCGCGTCGCAGCGTGGTGGGCGGTCGAGGGCTTCGGCAAGATGGCCTCCGCCGAGCCGCACATCTCGGTCAGCGACAAGTTCAAGGTGCTCTCGAAGGTCGTGGCGGGGCTCACGCCGCGCGACTACGAGGGGCTCTACACGATGTTCACGGACAAGCGGACGATCACGCCGTTGATGCCGTTCCTCTACGTACACGGCGGCTACAAGAAAGTCTGGGACGAGATTGGGGACACCGATCCGTACCTCAAACGTCCCTTCAACGCCTACGTACAGGAATCGATCGACAAGGGCTGGATCCCGATCCATCCGCCGGCGGACCGCCCGCCTCGGGCCTTCCTCTTCACGGGCTCGAACCCGCTGCGTCGCTGGCCCGCGCCCCAGTTCGCGCGCGAGGTGCTGTGGCCGAAGCTCGACCTCGTGGTCTCGGTGAACTTCCGCATGAGTACGAGCACTCTCTTCGCCGACTACGTGCTCCCGGCTGCGGCCTACTATGAGAAGCACGCGATCAAGTACGCGCAGACCTACGTCTCGTATCTGATCGTGTGCGAGCAGGCCACGCAGCCCCTCGGTGAATCAAAGCCCGAGTGGGAGATCTTCGGACTGCTGGCGAAGCGGATCCAGGAGCGCGCAAAGGAGCGCAGCATCACGAACGTGCGGGCGG
The DNA here is from genome assembly GCA_964353695.1 of uncultured Myxococcaceae bacterium. Taxonomy (GTDB): domain Bacteria; phylum Myxococcota_A; class UBA9160; order UBA9160; family UBA9160; genus MYXO. The sequence continues at coordinate 15,819 of CAYGXT010000016.1, read as the reverse complement.
CCAACAATGAGGAGATCGACCTCTCGAAGCTCTACGACCGCTGGAGCCTCGATGGCGAATACGATCCGGCCAACTCGCGGGCGGCGATGGACAAGATCCTGCGCAATACCGCGATGATCGAGGACATCGGCTTCGACGCGGCCGTGAAGGTGGGGGCGGTCAAGATCACGAAGCAGGGCCCCTACGAGCCGCTGCACCAGACCTCGAGCGATTTCGATCCCAACGACACCTACGCTCCCCACGGTTGGTTCGTGGACGGCAAGATGGCCTGGCCGACACTGTCCGGGCGTCAGCAGTTCTATATCGACCATCCGTGGTACGAGGAGCTCGGCGAGGTGCTGCCCGTACACAAGGATCCGCCGGGTGCGCGCTCGGGCCTGCCGCTGCGCATGACGGGCGGGCATACTCGCTGGAGCGTCCATGCGATCTGGCGCGACCACGAGCTCATGCTGCGCCTGCAGCGCGGACAGCCGGTCGCCTTCGTGAGCCCGGCGGACGCCACGCCGCGCGGCATCCGCGACGGGGACATGATCCGGGTGCGCAACGAGGCGGGAGCCTTCGAGGCCATGGCGAAGATCGCGCCCGGCGCCCAGCCGGGCCTGGTGATCGTCTACCACGCCTGGGAGCCGTACCAGTTCAAGGGCTGGAAGGGGCAGCAGGAGCCCGTGGTCGCGCCCTGGAAGGCGCTGCACATGGCCGGCGGCTACGGCCAGATCCACTACCGGATGTACTATGCTGCGCCCGGACACGGGCCGCGCGGCGCGCCGATCGAGATCGAGCGAGTCGAATCGCAACGGGAGGCCAGCGCATGACGGGCGAAATCCTCGAAGAGCTGCACGAGGGCGAAGAGCTGAGGGCGGCGGCACGCAGCAGGATGTACGCCCTGTTCTGCGAGGCCCTGCGCTACCCGGACGACGAGATGCGCGCCTGGGTCCGCGAAGGCGAGCTTTCCCGCGCGCTGCGCGCAACCCTCGCGAGCGTCGAGCCGGGGCTGCTCGACGGCACGGACTGGGACGCGCTCACGGAGGCGGAGACCGGCGACGAGGAGGACGGCCTCGCCATCGAGCACACCCGCCTATTCGAGGTCGGTGCGTCCGGGCCGCCCTGCGCCCTGTACGGCGGCCTCTACAACGATGCGCGCATGAAGACCATGGAAGAGGTCGTCCGCTTCTACAACCACTTCGGCCTGACGATGTCCGATGATCCGCGCGAGCTTCCCGACCATCTCGCGACGGAGCTGGAGTTCCTGCACTTCCTCGCCTTCCGCGAGGCAGAGGCTCTCCACGACGGCGGCGATCCCGGCCCCTACCGGCGGGCCGCGCGCGACTTCGTGCAGCGCCACCCAGGCCGCTGGATCCCGCAGCTGCTGCCGAAGCTGCGCCGCGCGAAACCTCCCCGCTTCTACGACGAGCTGTTCGCGCTGCTCGCGCGGGTACTCGACCACGATCGGCGCGCCCTGCTGGAGATCGCCGGGCCGGCTCCCTCCGAGGCCTGACGCAGCTCGGCGTAGGGAGCTTCAGCCTCCGACCCGGCCGAGGAGGCGCAGAAGACCGTCGAGGACGGTAAGCGGATGGGGAGGACAGCCGGGCACGTAGAGGTCGATCGGGAGGATTCCTTCCGCCCCGTTCGCGACTTCGGGGTGGCCGGCGTAAGCGCCGCCCGAGATGGCGCAGGCTCCGACTGCGATGACGATTTTCGGCTCCGGGACGGCATCGTAGGTCTTGCGTAGAGCCAGTCGCATGTTCTCGGAGATCGCGCCGGTGATCAGCAAGCCATCCGCATGGCGAGGCGATGCGACGAACTGTATCCCGAAGCGGCTCAAGTCCCAGCCGACCGTGTTGAGGACGTTCACGTCGAGCTCGCACGCATTGCAGCCGCCAGCGCTCACCTGCCGCAGCTTGAGAGAGCGGCCGAAGAGCTTGCGTAGTCGCCCCTGCAGGGCCGCCGCAAGCTCGAGCTCGCACTCAGGCGAAGCGGACGGAGCGATCATGTCCGCGCGCTTCCGAACCGCCAGCCGGTAGTCTCGGCTGTACTCGAGCGCGTCCTCCGGGCACGCGTTCACACAATCCGTGCAGAAGATGCAGCGGCCGAGATCAATGCGAGGCCCGTCCCGCAAATCGATCGCTTGCGTGGGGCAAGCCTCCGCGCAGCGTGCGCAGCCGTCGGGACACTTCGAGGCATCGATACACGGACGGCTGCGGAATCGCTCCGGCCGCGGCGGAGGGGGCGCGTCCGGCTAGGCGATGGTGCGGCACCCCTGCCGCAGACGCGCCCGGATCAGGTCGAGCATGGGGCCATCCCTCGCTGAGGCAGGTCGCGAGTCATAGGTCGTGTCCGCAATAGGAGAGGTTGAAGCTCTTGTTGCAGAGCGGGAAGTCGGAGATCTGCTGGCCTCGGAGTGCCAGCGCCAGGCCGGCCCAGTTATGAAAGGACGGATCCACGACCTTGTAGCGCTCGAAACGGCCCGCTCCATCCGTTAGCGCGACGTGGCAGAGCTCGCCGCGCCAACCCTCTACGAGCGCGACCGCGATCTGATCCGGCGCGAGAGGCCCTACGGAGCTGGATACGGCTCCCGCCGGCAGGCTTCGAAGCTGCTCGCGCACGAAATCGATCGAGCGTTGCACCTCGAGCCAACGCACGTACGCACGCGCGAACACGTCTCCCGTGCCCCAGGTGGAGACGGGGACATGCGCGAAGCGGAAGATCCCGGATGGCTGGTCCTGGCGTGTGTCGCGCGCCAGTCCGCAGGCGCGGGCGGCCAGCCCCACCAGGCCGAGCGTCTCGGCTACATCCCTTGCGAGCGGACCCGTATCCTCGAAGCGCGCCATCACCGACGGGGTATTCCAGAGCAGCTCCACCGCGTCGGTAGTATCGCGCTCGGCAGCGTCGAGGTTCGTCAGCAGATCGCGAACGATCGGCTCGTCGATGTCGAAGCCGACGCCGCCCGGGCGAATCATGCCGCGACCGAAGCGGCTGCCGCATAGAGTCGCCGTCAGGTTCAGGAATTCGCCGCGAAGCCGCCCGCAGTATGAAGCCGTCGGCAAAAAACCAATGTCGCTCGAGAGAGCGCCGAGATCTCCGACGTGGTTCGCCAGGCGCTCGAGCTCGAGCGCGATGCCGCGCAGCACCTGCGCCCGCGGCGGCTTCTGGCACTTCGAGAGAGCTTCCACCACCTGGCAATAAGCCGTGGCGTGCCCGACGCTGGTATCCCCTGCTAGCGTCTCCGCGTAGTGGACCGAGCGCTTGTTCGGCCCCGAGAGCATCGCCTTCTCGACCCCGCGGTGCTGATAGCCGAGCGAGATCTCGAGATGCAAGACGTTCTCGCCATGGCATTGGAAGCGGAAGTGTCCGGGCTCGATGATCCCGGCGTGGACGGGACCGACGGCCACCTCATGCACCTCCTCGCCTTCGACGCGGTAGAAGTCGGTCACTCCGATCGTGGGGCCTTCGCCGTTCGGTCCGCCGAATACCTCGTAGCCGGGCCGATAGGATCGGTGGTATCGAACCGGCTTGAACCACGGATGGCCGACGGCGCGCAGACCGAACTGCTCGGCAATCTCCCTCTCGAATAGATGCACCTGCGGACAGACGGGGGCCAGCGACTCGAAGGCGGCGCCGCGCACGCGGGTCCTGCCCAGGTAGAGCCGCGCCTGCCGGTCGTCTGCCAGCACGACCACCAGGCCCACACTGTCGGAGTCCGCATCCGCCATGCCGAAATAGGAAGCGACCCGGAGCCCGGCGCGGGCCGCCTCCGAGATCGCCGCGAAGAGCTCAGCCGGCGGAAGCTGCGGCACGTCGGAGCGCTCGATCGCCCGACCGTTCGCGATCACCGCGAACTTCGCCACCGCTGCGCTCGAGGCGCTCATGGCATCATCTCGCTCATGGGATCATCTCGAGATAGGCAGCGGCATCGCGCAGCAGGGCCTCGATGGGCGACGGGATATGAAGCCCGAAAAGCAGGACGATCGCCATCGAGATCACCAGCGGCAAGCCCGTGAGCAGGCCATCGTGGTAGCTCGTTCGCTCGGCCTCCGGGGAAGGCTGCCCTTGCAGCATCGGCAGGACCGTCCGACCCATGCCTACGAAGACCACGAGGAGCAGCAACAGCAGGCCTCCTCCGACGAAGAAGCGATTCGCCGCGAAGGCCCGACTCACGATCAGGAACTCGCTCACGAAGGGCCCGAAGGGCGGCGAGCCAGTGATCGCCAAGAACCCGAACAAAAAGAGCGTTCCCGACAGCGGAACCCTCCGCATCGCCCCTCGCACCTCATCGATCGACTTGCTGTCGAAGGCGCGATGAATATTGGCAGCGGAAAGGAAGAGCACCGCTTTCGTCAGGCCGTTGTTCAGCATGTGCAGCAAGGCAGCGAAGATTCCGTATCCCCCCAGGCCCACTCCCAGCACCAGAATTCCCATGTGCTCGATACTCGAGTAGGCCAGCATGCGCTTGAAGTCCCGCTGACCCAGCATGAAGATGGCGGCGACCGCGATCGACAGCAGGCCGAACACGACCAGCAGCCGGCTGGCGTACGCGCCTTCTCCACCGGCCTGACAGACGTGGAAGACACGCAGAAGCGCGAGAAAGGCGCAGCTCGTCATGCCGCCGGCCAGAAGCGCTCCGACTACGCCGGGCGCCTCTCCATACGCATCGGGCTTCCAGGTGTGCATGGGGGCAAGCCCCATCTTGGTTCCGTAGCCCACCAGCAGCAGAGCGAACGCGACCCGAAGCCAGGAGGAATTCATGTGATTCGCACGCCGGAGCAGATCACCGAACAGCAGCGACGGGTCGTCGCCAAGCGAGGCGTAGGCGAGGACGAAGGATCCGAGCAGTGCGAGCGCAATGCCAACCGATCCCACCAGCAGATACTTCCAGGTCGCCTCGATCGAACGCGGTGTCCGGTTGAAGTAGATGAGCGGGGCCGTCGCGAGCGTGCTCGCCTCGACCGCAACCCACATCAGCCCCAGATGCTGTGAGCACACGACCAGGGTCGTCATTCCCAGGAAGAGCAGGAGGCAGGGCACGAAGATCCGGTTCGAGAGTTCTCGGCGGTAGCGCAGGTATCCGACCGCGTAGATCGAGCAGATCAAGAACAGGACGCTCAGCAGCAGGAGCACGAGCCGCCCCGGCGGGTCGAGGGCGAGCCAACCCGCGAGCGAGCTCGGATTCGAGGCCGAGAGCGCCACGAGGCTCAGCGCCAGATGGCCGGCCGCAGCCGCCGGTAGCACGTACGGGCGCCGGCTTTCGGAAGCGAGCGCTACCGCGACTCCCGCTGCAAGCACGGGCAAGGCGATTAGAGCCAGCAGCAGCACCTTGTCATTCCTTCAGCGAAGCCAGCAGGCGCGTATCGAGGGAGGCGAACTCACGGTTGATATGATGGATGATGATGCTCACCACGAAGATGCCCACGAACAGGTCGAGCAGGATTCCGATCTCGACCAGGAACGGCATGGCTTCGACGAGGAGCATCCCGAAGATGAAGATCCCGTTCTCGAGCACGAGGTAGCCGATCACTTGAGTGATCGCCTTGATACGGGTCGTGAGCAAGAGGAACCCGGTCACGACCGTCGAAAAGGACGCCGGGACGATCAGCAGGTCCCGGTGTTGCGGCTCGAGCGGAAGCCCCGAGGCGAATGCGATCGACAGCAGCGTGCCGAGTGCGCCGAGCAGCATCGTAGGCACGAATCCAATCAGCGGCTCGACCTCGCGCTTGATCTGGGCTTCGCGCAGCGCTCTGCGCAGCATCTGGGGGATCACGCTTCCCTTGAGGGCGACCGTTCCGATGGCGATCAGGCCCGTGGTCCAGGTGCCGTAGCCGGCAATCAAGAGCGGCATCACGCCCAGCACGACTCCTTGCAGCGCCGCGGCCTGGATCAGGGCGCGGATCCGACTCGTACCCAGCATGAACAAGTTGAGCAACAAGATGCCGACGAGCAGCAGGTTGATGATCGAGAGCCTCAGCATTGGATCCCTCTCATGCCAGCATGAGGACGAAGCCGAAGACGCACAGCACTGTCGACGCAGTCAGCAACGAGGGCACGTAGCGAAGCCTTAGCCGTGCCATGACCGATTCGACCACGCCGACGCCGACGGCGATCACCCCGACTCCTCCGACGAACAGAGGCCAGTCGAGCAGGGGATTGCCGAGCGTGAAGGGCAAGATGAGGTGCAGGACCAGGGCTGAGAACAGGAACAGCTTCACGGCCGCGCCGTACAGAACGAGGCCAAAGAGCGGTCCGCTGTGGTCGAGGACCATCCCCTCGTGGATCATCGTGAGCTCGAGATGCGTGTTGGGATCATCGACGGGAATTCGCGAATTCTCGGCGAGCAGCACGACGAAGAGAGCGACGGCCACGAGGAGCAGCGCCGCGGCAGGCAGGCCATGAACCGAAGTTTTCATCGGTGCGTGGAACATCGGCGTCAGGCTGAGCGAGCCCGAGAAGCGCACCAGCACCACGAACGCCATGAAGAGCGCAGCCTCCGCGAGGCAGGCGAACGACACCTCGCGAGCGGCCCCCATGCCTTCGAAAGCAGAGCCCGTGTCCAGCGCGGCTGCGGTCGTGAAGAAGCGACCGAGGGCCATCAGATACACGAACAACACGAGATCGCCCGTAAATCGGGCGGGAGCATCGAAGGCGCCGAAAGGAACGAGGGAGCCCGCCAGCAGCACGGCGGTCACGCTGACCACGGGCCCCGCGCGGAATACCCAGGTGGTGGTCCGGCTGAAGACCATCTCTTTCCGAAACAAGCGCGCAAGATCGTAATAGGGCTGGAGCAGCGGAGGGCCCCGCCTGCCCGCGAGGCATGCCTTCGTCTTGTGGATCACGCCGAGCAGCAGGGGCGGTAGCGCCAGGAGCAGCGTGAAATGAGCCAGGAGCGTCGAAACGTCGCTCCTCACCATCCGAAGAACCGCGCCAGGATCTCGTCGATCGGGAACAGCGATACGAGCAGGACGCAGAGCGTCAGCAGGACGTACATCAGGTTTTGCTGAATTCGGCCACGCTGGAGCGCCCGCAACGGGATCAGCATTCGCCGGAAGCCTGCCCATAGAGGGCTCAAGACGCCGTCCAACACCTGCTCGGGAACCGTCGTATGAAAGCTGCGGGCCGGCGCAGCCAGCTCCTTACAGACGGCATCTTCGGAGCGCGGTCGAAGCAGCCAGCCGAAGAGCCCCACGAGGATCTGCGCGAAGGAGGAGGCCGTGTACGCCATCGTCGAGCTGGGCTGAGCGTACCCGCAGTCCCAGGTGACTGTCTCCGCCGGAACCCTACGGCGGAAACGGCTGCGAAGGAGCAGGGCAGCTCCGACGACGCCGAGCACGAGCACGGCGTTCATTCCCATCAGGGGGTACCACGGCACGAGCCCGGCGAGAGGAGGAGGCGGTGGCGAGTCCAGTCCGATCCACGACTGCACGACGCGATCGAGGACGGGCATCAGCAGAGCGGGCAGCATACCGATCCCAAGACAGCCGAGCGCCAGCAGGCCCATCGCGAGAAGCATGCTGGACGGTGATTCGTGCGCCCGCGCGGCAGCCTCGGAGCGACTCGGTCCGAGAAACACAGTCCCGAACGCCTTCACGAAGCAGGCGATCGCCAGCGCGCCGGCCATGGCGAGCAGGGGAGCGGTCAAGGGCGCCATGGACCACGGGCCATCGATGCCGTCCCCCGTAACCCGAAGCAGGCCGACGTAGATCAACAGCTCGCTCACGAAGCCGTTGAGCGGCGGCAGGCCGCAGATCGCCACGGCGCCAATCGCAAAGAGCGACGCGGTGCGAGCCATTGGTCTTGCCAGTCCGCCGAGGCGATCGATCTCGCGTGTGCCGGTGCTGTGGATTGCGGAGCCGGCGGCCAGAAAGAGCAGTGCCTTGAAAAGAGCATGGTTCCAGACGTGCAGAAGGCAGCCGCCCAGACCGAGCGCCACCCAGGCCGGCTGCTTCGCGCTGACACCGATCAGGGCCAGACCCAGACCCATCACGATGATTCCAATGTTCTCGATGCTGTGATAAGCGAGCAGACGCTTGAGATCGTGCTGTCCGAGAGCGAAGAGAACACCATACAGCGCGCTGCCGGCGCCGACCGCGAGCAGCAGGATCCCGATGGCCGGCGGCGGGCTGGGCAGCAGGGTGAAAATTCTCAGCAATCCGTAGATCCCCATTTTCAGCACCACGCCGGAGAGCAGAGCAGAGACATGGGAGGGTGCGTTGGCGTGAGCTGCGGGTAGCCAGAAGTGCATCGGGACGATCCCCGCCTTGATGCCAAAGCCGAGCAGCGCGAGCAGGAACAGGATGCTCGTGACGCCCGACCTACCCGCGCTGATCGGGAGCGCGCGAAACTCGAGCGAGCCCGTGATTGCCCAGAGCAGACCGAAGAGTGCGAACAGGGCCAGAGTGCCCGCATGCGACGCCACGAGGTAGACCCAGCCGGCCTGCCGCACCTCGGGCTGATCGTCCTCGGTCGTGACGAGAAGAAACGCGGCGAGCGCCATGACCTCCCAGGCGAGCAGAAACGCCACGCCGTCGGCCGCGAGCACGACTCCGACCATGGAGCCGATCAGCACGCCAAACCACAGTCGGAGCTTCCGGCCGTTCTCGGGGTGCTCGGCCTGTCGCCAGTAGCGGGCTCCGTACAGCGTGCAGACCGCGCCCAACACGTGCACGGGCACCAGAAAGAAGGCGGCCAGCGGGTCGAGCCGCAGATGCAGCGCAAGCTCGGGGAGGGCCCCCTCGAGCGTGGCGGTCTCGATCGCGCCTCCCAGCAAGGCGACGAGCGCTACCCCCGAGCCCAGAAGAGTGCCTGCGATCAGCAGGACGCTCGCGATGCCTTGGCCCAAGGGAGAGCGACGCCCGAAGGCAAGACCCGGCACCCCGCTCAAACCCGTGAGCGCCATCGCGACGAGGCTCAGGTCCAGGTACATCGTCTGCTCCGCCCACGCGTGAATCGCGATGCTCCTCCCGGGGGAATCAGTCGCTGGTGGCCTCTTGGCGCGCCTCGGAAGGGGACACGCCCACCGCGGCTTCTGCCGCGCGCAAGGCTTCGAAGATCTCTTCGCGGGAGGCTTGAGCTCGAACCGCTGAATTGAAATTCGGGTGGCGGAGAGCGAACGAGAGACGCGACAAGAGGTGGAGGTGCGCCCGGACGGTTGGGCTGATGAGCGTGAACAGCGTGCTGACCGGCTGACCATCCAGGGCTCCGAAATCGACGGGGCGCTCGAGGAAGCACAGGGTCACGGTCGGGCGTGATAGGTGCAGGACGATGGGATTGCGCACGTGGGGGATCGCGATGCCGTCTCCGATTCCCGTCGACCCCAGCGCCTCGCGTGCCAGGAGAACCTGGTAGAGAAACTCGCGATCGACGTCGTCGGGGAGATTGATGCTGTCGACCACGGCCCGGAGGACAGAGGCCTTGTCATGACCGCTGATCCGGTAGTGGATGCCTCCCGCGTGCAGCGCGTCCTCGAGCGTGGGCGGCGCACCCGTCTCACTCTCCGGCTCCGCAAAAATTTCGGGCGAGACATGGATCTTGCGAGCGGTGGCCCACTCCAGGAGCTCCGCCCGGTGGATCCGATACTGGTCGTTGATTCGATGAGCGGGGAGGAGGCCCTTCTTGATCCAGCGATAGACGCTCTTCTCCGAGGCGCTGAGCAGCCCCGCGGCCTCGCGTACGGTCAGCTTCTTCAAAGCGGGTTAGCCCCCCGATGCCTGGCGGAGTATTCCCAACAGCGGCGGATTCTTCAAGCATGAGACTGCGTGGCATGAGATGGGCCGTGCTGGGGCTTGTTGTCCCAGTATGTCTAGAAATGTCCAGTCATCGAGAATCGAGCCAAAGCGCGAGTTCCGGATCGGCGGTTTCGGAAGCCGGGCGCGGACCGCGGGCGGGCCAGGCACAGGATGTGGGTCAACTCCGGCTTTGCCCGCCCTTCCGCCCTGCGACCACGGCCGAGACTGTGTTCGCGGCGAAGAGCAGCACGGCGAGCACGTTGCCGAGGCCGCCCCAGCGCACGCCGTCTGCATAGCCGGCGAGATCCGATACCACGCGCGCAAAAAGCGTGGCGTGTAGCAAGGCGAGGTGCACGTAGAAGCGCGATCGGAAGGGCATCGGCCGCATCAGCACGGCGGGGAAGATGATCGGTGCGTGACCGAAGACCATCGAGAGCACGAAGCCGACGAAGAAGGCGTGGAGCCAGGCGTCGTAACGGGGGCCCGCCACTTCTGCGCCGAAAGCGAGCGCGCACAGGCCGCTCACGGCGAGCCAGACGTAGCCGATGAGCAGACACACGGCCGTGTAGCGCGGCAGGTCGCTGCGGCGCAGATTGCGGCGCGCGATGTCCTTTGCGCCGAGCCAGAGCGCGAGTGCGACGCAGCCGACGCCGAGGATGCGGACGCCGGCATCCTCGTTGGCTACCGAGAGCAGCGCGCCGGCGAGAAGCGTGCCCGCCGCGAGGCCGAAGAGGATGCGGTCGCGGCGAGCGAGAACGAGAAAGCGCGTGAGCTCGAGGCGTTCGCCGGCGATGGTGAGGCCGAGAAATGCGATCCACCAAGAGACGACGCCTGCGACCGGGCGACCCGTGGCCCAGAGCGCGCCACCCACAGGCCAGCACGCGGCGCCTGCGGCGATCGTGGCGCTGGCCCAGGTAGGCTGCAATCGGTATGCGAGCAGCAGCACCTCCAGCAGCACGAGGCCAGCCAGCACGAAAAGCATGGGCCCGGCGGAGCCAGGCACGACGAGCAGCGCAAAGGCCCCGAGTCCCGAGGCGAGCGGCCCGGCGAAGGCCCAACGACGCCCGATGCCGACGGCGCGCTCGAGGCCGATCAAGGTGCCGAGAAAGGCTGAGACCATGAGCGGGCCGTGGAGGTTGATCAGCCCGACCGCGGGCGGAGGGAACGTGAAACCGAGGCGACCGAGCCCGCCCCAGAGGGCGGCGAGAAGCGAGAGCATCGCAAGGGCGAGCAGCGGCAGCCGGGCCACCACCGGCAGCCCTCTCGCCGCGGGTCGCGACGCTGTCGTAGGGTCACGAGGCGTCGCCAGGGCTGTACCTCCCCTCTCGAAAAAGGGGCCTCTGCCCCGCCCTACCCCGTCCTGGGATGACCCACGTCATACCTCCGAGACGTGCGCTCACCGACGCTACCAGCCGAAGCGGGAGGCCCCATGACACTCGTCGACATCGAGTCCAATCTCTCCGACACCGAGCGCGAGCTGCTCGACAACGTACACAAGTTCGCGAGCGAGGTGATGCGGCCTGCGGGCCAGGCTCTCGACAAGCTCGCCGACCCGGCCGACGTGATCGCGGATGGCTCCCCGCTGTGGCCGGTCTTCGAGCGCCACCGCGAGCTCGGCCTCTATCTCTTCGACAGCGAAGAGGTGGGCCTGAGCCCGATCGAGCAGGCGCGGCTTCGGGCCATGGTGGCCGAGGAGCTGGGCTGGGGCGACTCGGGCCTCGCCATCAGCCTCGGCGTCGCGGGCTTCCACAAGATGTTCGCGCGGCTCTCGGGCCGCCCGGCTCTCGTCGAGCGCTTCTGCGCCCCGGACAGCCGCGACATCGGTTGCTGGGCCGTCACGGAGCCCGACCACGGCAGCGACACGCTGGCGGTCACCGAGCCCTCCTTTAGCGATCCGAAGCTGCGCGCCAACTGCATCGCACGCAAGGACGGCAAGCATTGGATCATCAAGGGCCAGAAGGCGGCCTGGGTCTCGAACGGCACGATCGCCACGGTGGCCGCCCTGTTCTGCACCATGGATCCCAGCCACGGCTTCGAGGGGGGCGCGATCTGCATCGTGCCCCTCGATCTGCCGGGCGTCTCGCGCGGCAAGGCCCTCGATAAGATCGGCCAGCGCGCGCTCAATCAGGGCGAGATCTTCTTCGACGACGTGCGCATCCCGGAGGAGTACGCGGTGATGGGCGCCCCGGCCTACAAGGTCGCGCTCGAGATGGTGCTGGCCCTCGCCAACGCGTCCATGGGCACGATCTTCGTCGGCGTCGGGCGCGCGGCAGTCGAACACGCCATCGCCTACTCGAAGGAGCGCATCCAGGGTGGGCGCCCGATCTTCGAGCACCAGAGTGTGAAGGCGCGGTTGTTCAAGATCTTCTCCCAGGTGGAGGCCGCGCGCGCTCTCGCCCGTCGCGTGTACATCTACAACTCCACGCATCCGCCGCTGGTCCAGTACTCGATCGCGTCGAAGACGTTCTGCACCAATACGGCCTTCGAGGCGGCGAGCGGCGCGCTCCAGATCTACGGCGGCAATGGCCTGTCTCGCGAGTACCCGATCGAGAAGCTGATGCGCGATGCACGGGCCTCGATGATCGAAGACGGCTGCAACGATCTGCTGAGCCTGGTGGGTGCGTCGAAGCTCTAGCTGCGAGCGGGGCCCTCAAGAAGAACAGGCCCCCTGGAGGAGACGAGAGATGGAACTCCGCGAGGTGATCGGAAACCGGCGTTCAATACGCTTCCTGCGGCCCTACCGCATGGTCGAGCCCGAGAAGATCCAGCGCATGCTCGAGGCGGCGCGGCTGGCCTCGCATTGGGGCAACGTCGGCAGCACCCGCGCAGTCGTCGTGTTCCGCGACAGCGCGCCGAAGGAAGTGCTCGAGGCCATCACGGCGCCGATCGCCGGCTTCCAGATCCGGATCGCGCCCGTGATCATCGTCTGGTATCTCGATACCACGGCGGTGGACAACCAGGCCGACCGGCTGCGCGAGCTGGTCAATGCCGGCGCCCTCGGCGTGGGCGAAGGCAAGCACGAGGCCCTCGAGAAGCAGCTCATCCCAATCTTCACGAGCATCCTCGAGAGGCTGAAGGCGCCGGGCCTCGGCGAGGTGGATGGCGGGCAGGCCATCGCGCAGGCAACGCTCATGGCCTACGAGCAGGGCCTCGGCACCTGTTGTCTGAGCTCGCCGAACGTCGACCGCATCCGCCAGGCGCTCGGCATGCCCGAAACCTGCCGCATCCTGCTGATCCAGACCGTGGGCTACCCGGCAGAGACCCCCGAGGCCGGGGGCCAGCGGCCGCGCCAGCCCTTCGCCGAGATGTTCCACATGAACCGCTTCGGCAACGCCTTCCCGCGTAGCCCCGAAGTCGTGAAGGAGCTGAAGCAGGACCGCATGCTCCAGTCCCCGGCGCCGCATGCGTATCGCGAAGCCGAGCTGGAGTTCCTGAAGGCGGCACTCGGGATCAAGGGACACGGCCTGCTGTAGCGGCGGCTGGGAAGTAGAAAGACAAAGGAGGGATTCTCATGCGGATGGATGCCATCATCGCGGGCGTCGGAATGACGCGCTTCGGCAAGCACATGGACACGGGGCTCAAGGCGCTTGGCGCCGAAGCCGTGAAGGCAGCCCTCGCCGATGCGGGTCTCGAGACGGGCGACATCGAGGCCGCCTACGTCGGCAACGCCGTTGCCGGCCTGCTCACTGGCCAGGAGTGCATCCGCGGTCAGGTGATCCTGCGCTCGATCGGCATCGGCAAGATCCCGGTCGTGAACGTCGAGAACGCCTGCGCGAGCGCCTCGACGGCCCTGCAGCAGGCGTGCGCCATGGTGACCGCCGGCTGCTACGACGTCGTGCTCGCCCTCGGCGTCGAGAAGCTCTACCACATCGACAAGACCAAGAGCTTCGCGGCCTTCTCGGGAGCGGTGGACGTGGAGGCGCTGGCGGGGATCCTCGCAGCGCTGCGCGGCCCCGAGGCCTCGAAGCCGAAGCTCTCGTCGGGGGAGACCGACGCGCCGAAGCGCTCCATGTTCATGGACATCTACGCGGCTGCAGCCCGCTCGCACATGGCGCGCTACGGCACGACGCGAGAGCAGTTCGCCGCGATCGCCGCCAAGAACTCGCAGCATGGGAGCCTCAACCCGCGCGCCCAGTTTCGCGAGGCGCTCAGCATCGAAGAGGTGCTGGCGTCGCCGATGATCGCCGACCCCCTGACGCGGCCGATGTGCTCGCCGATCGGCGACGGCGCAGCCGCCACGCTGGTCGTGAGCCCCCGCAAGGCGCGCGAGCTCGGCATTCGCCGGCCCGTGCATGTCGCAACGAGCGTGCTGCGCTCGGGCTGGGACCATGGCCTCGACGAGCAGGGCTCGCTGGAGCTCTGCTCGAAAGAGGCCTACGAGCAGGCGGGCATCGGACCCGAAGATCTCGACGTGATCGAGTGCCACGACGCCTCGGCGCCGGCCGAGCTGATGGCCTACGAATCGCTCGGCCTATGCGCCAAGGGAGAGGGTGGCAAGCTCATCGACTCGGGCGACACCTGGCTCAGCGGCCGCATGCCCGTGAACCCCTCGGGTGGCCTGCTGCGCAAGGGGCATCCCGTCGGCGCGACGGGCATTGCGCAGATCGTCGAGCTCACGGAGCAGCTCCAGGGCCGCTCTGCGCCGCGGCAGGTGGAGGGTGCGCGGGTGGCCCTCGCCCACAACGGCGGCGGCAACATCGGTGTCGACGCCGCGGCCATGTGCATCACGATCCTGACCGTCTGAGCGCGGGAACAGGCATGCGCAAGCGCGACGAAACGGTCCTCGCCGATCTGATTGCGGCTCGGGCCGAGCAGAAGCCGGACCTCGACGTCCTCACTTTCGAACGCGGCGACGGACCTCCGGACGTGCGGACCTACGCCGATCTGTTTCGGAACGCAAACCGGATCGCAGCGGCGCTCGTCGGTCACGGGCTCGAGCGCGGTGCGCGCTTCGGGCTGATGCTGCGCAACCATCCGGAGTTCGTAGAGACGATGATCGCGGCCTCGATCTCGGGCTGCGTCTTCGTCCCCATCGACCCGCGTACGCGCGGGGAGAAGCTCGTCCACTTCCTCCGCCACTCGAACTGCCGCGGCCTCGTGGTCGCCGACTACTGCCTGCCCGCGCTGGAGGAGATCCGCGCCTCGCTCCCCGACCTCCGATTTGTGCTCGGCCTCGAAACGGGCGAGGAGCCCGGCGCGCCGGCCCTTTCGAGCGTGAAGAACGTCGCTTCGCTGCGAGAGGCGCTCGACAACCCCGCGCCGCCCGTCGAGGGGCGGATCGCGGGCCCGACGGATCCGCTGCAGATCCTCTACACCTCGGGTACGACGGGCGATCCGAAGGGAGTCGTGTTTCAGAACGGCCGCTTCGGCGCCTTTGCGATGCTCGGCCTCATCCTCGGCTACCGCCCGGACGAGCGACCCTACACCGGGCTCTCGCTCACCCATGGCAACGCGCAGGCGGTGACGCTCGGACCGTCGCTGCATATGGGCCTGCGGGGCGTATTCAGCCGCCGCTTCACGAAGTCGCGGCTATGGGATGTGTGCCGCCGCTACGGCTGCACCACGTTCTCCCTGCTCGGCGGCATGGCGACGGCGATCTACGCCGAGCCGCGACGGCCCGACGACGGCGAGAACCCCGTGCGCATGGTGATCAGCGCCGGCATGCCCCGGGCGATCTGGCAGGATTTCGAGAAGCGCTTTGGCGTGCAGATCTTCGAGTGGTACGGAGCGATCGAGGGTGGGCTCGCGATGAAGCCCATCGGCCAGGGCCCCATTGGCAGCTTCGGCAAGCCCGCGCCGGGCCTCGAGATGAAGATCGTGGACGAGCGCGGCGAGGAGTGCCCGCCCTTCGCCGTGGGCGAGATCGTGTCGCGCCCCGCCGGCGGCAGCGCCAGCGTCGAGTACTTCAAGAACGAGGAGGCCTCGCGCGCGAAGGCGCTGGGCGGCTGGCTGCGCAGCGGCGACATGGGCCACCGTGACGCCGAGGGCTGGCTCTTCTTTGACTACCGCAAGGGCGGAGGCATCCGCCACGACGGTGAGTTCGTGCAGCCCGACAAGGTGGAGAAGGTGATCGCGGAGCAGCCCGGCGTGCTCGACGTCTTCGTCT
>CAYGXT010000015.1:0-17924 GCA_964353695.1 uncultured Myxococcaceae bacterium | reverse complement strand
CGACATCCTCAAGGAGTTCATGGTCCGCAACACGTACATCTATCCCCCGACGCCGAGCATGCGGATCGTGGCGGACGTCATCGAGTACACGGCGAAACACATGCCGAAGTTCAACTCGATCTCGATCAGCGGCTATCACATGCAGGAGGCGGGAGCGAACGCCGTGCTCGAGCTCGGCTTCACGCTGGCGGACGGCCTCGAGTATGTGCGGGCGGCGCTCTCCAAGGGCCTCGCGGTGGACGAGTTCGCCGGGCGGCTCTCCTTCTTCTGGGCCATCGGGATGAACTTCTACATGGAGATCGCCAAGATGCGGGCGGCACGCCGGCTCTGGGCGCAGCTACTGCAGCCGTTCCAGCCGAAGAAGACGAGCTCCTCCATGCTCCGCACGCACTGCCAGACCTCGGGCTGGAGCCTGACCGAGCAGGATCCGATGAACAACGTGATCCGCACCACGATCGAGGCCATGGCCGCGGTTTTCGGCGGCACGCAGTCGCTCCACACCAACGCCATGGACGAGGCCGTCGGGCTCCCCACAGATCATACGGCGCGTACGGCGCGCAACACGCAGCTCATCCTGGCGGAGGAAAGCGGCATCCCTCATGTGATCGATCCGTGGGGCGGCTCGTACTTCATGGAGTCGCTGACGGCGAGCATCGCGGCCGAGGCGATGAAGCTGATCCGCGAAGTCGAAGCCATGGGCGGCATGACGAAGGCCATCGAGGCCGGCATGCCGAAGCTTCGGATCGAGGAGTGCGCAACACGACGGCAGGCGCGCATCGATCGCGGCGAAGACGTGATCGTGGGTGTGAACAAGTACCGGCTCGCGGACGAAGAGCCCATGGACGTCCGCGAGATCGACAACACGGCGGTGCGTGAGGCACAGATCGCGCGCCTGAGGAGGATTCGCGCGACGCGCGATGCGGCGGTCGTGAGCGCTGCCCTCGCGCGTCTGACGGAGCTCGCGAGGAGCGGGCAGGGCAATCTGCTGGAGGCGACGCTGGTCGCGGCGCGAGCACGTGCGACCGTGGGCGAGATCTCCGAGGCGCTGGAGAGGGTCTACACCCGGTATCGGGCACAGATCCAAACCGTACAGGGGGTGTACGCAAGCGTGTACCAGGGCGATGAGCAGTTCGAGAAGGTGCGCCGCGACGTCGAGGCCTTCGCAGCGGAAGAGGGCCGGCGCCCGCGGATCCTGGTGGTCAAGCTTGGCCAGGATGGCCACGACCGCGGCATGAAGGTGATCGCCACGGCCTTCGCCGATTTTGGCTTCGACGTGGACGTGGGGCCCCTGTTTCAGCTCCCGGCAGAGGCCGCGCGCCAGGCCATCGAGAACGACGTGCACGTGGTGGGCGTCTCGAGCCAGGCGGCCGGGCATAAGACGCTCGTGCCGCAGCTCTTGTGCGAACTGCGCGAGCAGGGAGCCCACGACATCGTGGTCGTGGTGGGCGGCGTGATCCCGCCGAAGGACTACGAGTTCTTGAAGCAGAGCGGCGTCGCCGCGGTCTTCGGCCCCGGGACTCCCGTGCCGGTGGCGGCTGCGGAGGTGCTGGCGGCCATCCGCGCGCAGCGCGGATGAGGGAAGCGACCCCGTCTGTGGAGGCGCTTCGCGACGCCGTGCGAGCCGGAGATCGCCGCGCGGTCGCGAAGACCATCACGCTGCTGGAGAGCCTGCGAGCCGACCGCGCAGCGCTCGGCCAGGCCGTGCTCGAGGATCTGGTGCCCGAGACCGGGCGCTCGATCCGGGTCGGCATCACCGGGCCGCCGGGCGTTGGCAAGAGCACGTTCATCGAGGTGCTCGGACTCGCGCTGATCGAGCGGGGTCTGCGCGTGGCCGTGCTCGCCGTGGACCCGAGCAGCCCCGTGACCGGCGGTAGCATCCTCGGCGACAAGACGCGCATGGAGCGCCTGGCGCAGCAGGAGGCGGCCTACATCCGCCCCTCGCCGTCAGGCGGGTCGCTGGGTGGCGTGGCCCAGCGTACGCGCGAGGCCATGCTGGTCTGCGAGGCCGCAGGCTTCGAGGCCGTCCTGGTCGAGACCGTTGGCATCGGTCAGAGCGAGGTCGCGGTCGCTTCCATGGTCGATTTCTTTTTGGTGCTGCTCCAGCCGGGCGCGGGCGACGAGCTGCAGGGAATCAAGAAGGGTGTGCTCGAGCTGGCAGATGGCCTCGTCGTGAACAAGGCGGACGGCGAGCAGCGCGCGTCGGCCGAGCGGACGCGCGCCGAGTACGCCCTGGCGATGGGGCTGCTGCGGCCCGCGTCGCCGAGCTGGCGGCTGCCGGTACTCACGGCCAGCGCCCACACGGGAGAGGGTATCCCTGCAGTCTGGGATAGCGTGCTGGCGCATCGGCAGGCGCTCCTGGCCTCGGGCGAGTTCGAGGCTCGCCGACGGCGACAGACCCTGGCGTGGATGTGGAGCCTGGTCGACGAGGGCCTGCGCGCCGCCTTTCGGGCGCATCCGGCCGTGGCCGCGGCGATCGGGGCTCTCGAGCGAGAGGTAGAATCCCAGAAGGCGACACCGGCCGCGGCTGCCCGGCGCCTGCTCTCCGCTTTCCGCGAAGTGTGATCCGCTTCACTCCGGCGGGCGTCCGGCCGATGCTTCAGCTGCCGTAGAGGCATTTCCGTGCCCCTCTGGCACACCGCGGAGCGAGTGATGGTGCAGATCAACATGGCGGCGCGGGAGATCACCGCCAAGCTCGTCTACTACGGGCCTGCGCTCTCCGGGAAAACCACGAACCTGCAGCAGCTCCACGGTCTGCTCGACCCTGCCGCGCGCGGCAAGATGGTCACCCTCGACACGGCCGACGACCGGACCCTCTACTTCGACTTCTTGCCGATTCAGTTCGGCACCGACGGCGGGTTCGCGATCAAGCTGAAGCTCTTCACCGTGCCCGGGCAGGTGATGCACAAGTCCACGCGTAAGGTCGTACTGGCCGGCGCCGACGCGGTGGCCTTCATCGCCGACTCGCAACGTGCATCGGCGAGCGCGAACGCCTACTCCTGGCGGGACATGGAAGCGAACCTGCGCTCCAACGGCATCGACTTCGAGAAGATCCCGAAGGTGGTGCAGTTCAACAAGCGCGATCTGCCGGACGTGAAGCCATTGGAGGATATCCGCTCCTCGTGGAAGGACGTACCGACCTTTCCGGCTGTCGCCATCCGTGGCGAGGGCGTGATCGAAACCTTCCGCGAGCTGCTCCGCCGACTGCACCGCCAGCTCGACGAGAAGCACGGCTTCGCCGACAACTTCGGGCTGTCGGAGGATGAGTTCGTCAGCTGCGTGCTCTCTCCCCTGCGTACTCGTTGACATAAGAGTCAACGCCGGTACCCTTCCTCCTGGCTTCTTATCCATGCCGGCAGGCGCCCGCCGGACGTCCGGCGGAACCGGTTCTTCGCGCGATTCGCGCGGGGTCTCGGTCCGCACGGGGAGGGTCCTCGCGCTCGATGTCCGCCGACCGAACCTTCTCGAATCCTGCACATCGCGCAGCCCTGGAGCACGCCTCCGACGTCCTCGTCGCGGTGGACGTCGCCATCGAGGAGATCCGCGCCGGCCGCATGGTGATCCTCGTGGACGACGAGGACCGCGAGAACGAGGGCGACCTGTGCATGGCCGCGGAGAAGGTCACCCCCGAGGCCATCAACTTCATGGCGCGTTTCGGGCGCGGTCTCGTCTGTCTGCCGCTCACCGAGGAGAAGCTCCGCCAGCTCCGCTTGCACATGATGGTGCAGGATCAGGAGAACAACTCGCCGTACGGTACGGCCTTCACCGTCTCCATCGAGGCGCGCGAGGGCGTGACGACCGGCATCTCGGCAGCGGACCGCGCCAAGACGATCCTCGCGGCCACCAGGGACGACGCGAAGCCGTCGGACCTCGTGCGGCCCGGTCACATCTTCCCGCTGCGTGCGCGCGACGGCGGCGTGCTGCGGCGAACGGGCCAGACCGAGGGCTCGGTGGACCTGGCGCGCCTGGCCGGGCTGCGCCCGGCGGGCGTCATCTGCGAGATCATGAACGACGATGGCACCATGGCGCGAATGCCGGACCTCGTCGTCTTCGCCCGGCATCACGGGCTCAAGATCTGCACCATCGCCGATTTGATCCAGTACCGGATGCGCAATGAGAAGCTCGTGCGGCGCGGCGCCGAGGCCATCGTGCCGACGCGGGCGGGCGGTGACATGCGCGCCATCGTCTACGAGAACGACATCGACCACGTGGACCATGTGGCGTTGGTCAAGGGCGAGATCCGACCCGACGACTCCGTGCTGGTGCGGGTACACAGCGAGTGCCTGACGGGAGACGCCTTCGGCTCCCTGCGCTGCGACTGCGGCGAGCAGCTCGAGGCCGCCATGAAGCTGATCCAGGAGGAAGGCCGGGGCGTCATCCTCTACATGCGCCAGGAGGGCCGTGGGATTGGCCTCAAGAACAAGATCAAGGCCTACGCACTGCAGGATGACGAGGGCCTCGATACGGTGCAGGCCAACCAGCGCCTCGGCTTCCCGCCGGACCTGCGCGACTACGGCGTAGGGGCTCAGATCCTGGTGGATCTCGGCGTGCGCAAGATGCGGCTGCTCACCAACAACCCTGGCAAGCGTGCCGGCATCGAGGGCTACGGTCTCCAGATCCTGGACCGTGTTCCGCTCGAGATCCAGCCGAATGCCCGCAATCTCGAGTACCTCCGCACCAAGAAAGAGAAGCTGGGGCACGTGCTGCATCTCATGAGCTGAGCGGCGGCGCGCCCGTACCAGGAAGGAAGGCGATGTTCGAGTCGATCGAGAGTGTTCAGCGGAGGCTGGGAGAGCAGGGCTACATCTGTGGCAAGAACATCGCCACGGTGGTCTATCTCGCCTACCGGCTCGAGAAGCCGGTCCTCGTCGAGGGCCCGGCGGGCGTGGGCAAGACCGAACTGGCGAAGGTCGTGGCCGAGGCCACAGGGCGCCCCCTGATCCGGCTCCAATGCTACGAGGGCCTGGACGAGGCCAAGGCGTTGTACGAGTGGGAGTACTCGAAGCAGCTCCTCTACACCCAGATCCTCAAGGAGAAGTTCAGCGAGGTCATGGCCGGCGCGAAAACGCTGCGCGAGGCGGCAGATCGCATCGGAGCGGAGGATTCAATCTTCTTCTCGGATCGCTTCATCGTGCCGCGGCCGCTGCTGCGGGCCATCACGTCGCCGTCGCCGGCGCTGCTGCTCGTGGACGAAGTGGACAAGTCGGATCCCGAGTTCGAGGCTTTCCTGCTCGAGGTGCTGTCGGATTTCCAGGTCACGGTCCCTGAGGTCGGAACCTTCTCGGCGAAGGTGCGTCCGCTGGTCTTCCTGACGTCGAACGACGCGCGAGAGATGACCGATGCACTGAAGCGCCGTTGCCTCCACCTGTACATCGACTTTCCCACCGAGGCGGAGGAGATCCGGATCCTCGACGTCAAGGTTCCGGGCATCGACCGCCGTCTGGCTGAGGACCTGGTGGGCGTGATGCAGCGCCTGCGCAAGCTCGATCTCAAGAAGGCGCCGTCCATCAGCGAGACCCTCGATTGGGCGCGTGCGCTGCTCGCGCTGAATGCCACCCAGATCGACGAGGAGCTGGTGCGCGACACGCTCAACGTGATCCTCAAGTACGAGGGCGATATCCGGAAGGCGCACAGCGAGCTCGGTCGCCTGATCGTGCGCAAGGCCGAGCCGCCGAAGCCGGCCGCGCCTGAGGGGAAGGCGGCGGCGCCTGCCGCGGCCCAGCCGGCCGGACCGGCGGCCCCGGCGCCGCCCAAGAAGGGCACGCTGCACTAGCCCTTTAGCAAGCGAGCCCGGGCGGCGAGGTCTCCGTGCAGAAGAAGATCCTCGAGTTCACGAACCTGCTGCGCAAGAGCGGCGTGCGCGTTTCCGTGGCGGAGGCCATCGACGCCTTCAAGGCGCTCGACGTGCTGTCGCTGGACGAACGCGCGGTCTTCCGGGACGCGCTGCGCAGCTCGATGGTGAAGCGGGCCGACGACATCCAGACCTACGACCAGCTCTTCGATCTGTTCTGGTCCGGCTTCTACGACAACCTGCGGGACGCCTTCGAGAACATGGCCGGGGATCTCGAGGCCCAGGGCATCGACCTCGACCAGCTGATGCGCATGCTGCAGGAGCAGCTCGAGAAGCTGGAGCCAGGCAGCCTCGATCTCTCCGAGCTGGCAAGGGCCCTGCTGACGGCCGACCTTTCCCAGCTCGAGCAGCTGATCCGCGAGGCCGGCGAGCAGGCGGGAGTTTCCCGCATCGAGAACCTGCTGCAGATCGGCTTCTTCAGCCGCCGGATGATGGAGCGCATGAACGCCGAGGGGGCGGCGCAGGAGCTGCGCGACCTGGCCGAGCGCCTGCGCGCGCAGGGGCTCTCGGACGACCAGGTCGAAGCAATCCGCGGCCTGGCCGACCGGCTGCTGGAGGCCCTGCGGCGGAGCATCCGCAGCTTCACCGAGCGCGAGCTCCAGAAGCAGAACTACGACTACATGGAGCGTTTCCGCCGCGAGACGCTCACGGAGAAGAGCTTCTACCACCTGACCGAGGACGAGATCCGGCAGATGCGCGAGGTCGTGACGCGGCTCGCACAGCGAATCAAGAGCGTGCTCTCGATCCGTCGCCGGCGGCTCAAGAAGGGCAAGCTCGACCTGCATACGACCCTGCGGCGCAACATGGCGCGGGGCGGCGTGCCCTTCGAGGTGGCCTTCAAGCACCGCAAGAAGGATCGGCCGAAGCTCGTCATCCTCTGCGATGTGTCGTCCTCCGTCGCGAACGTCTCCCGCTTCATGCTGCAGTTCGTCTACAGCCTGCAGGAGGCCTTCACGAAGATCCGTTCCTTCGTCTTCGTCTCGGAGCTGGGCGAGGTGACACAGGTATTCCGCGACCACGACATCAGCGAGGCGATCGAGAAGGCTCTCGACGGCGGTGACGTCATCAACGTCTACACCCGCTCGAACTTTGGACAGGCCTTCCACTGTTTCTGGCAGAACCATCTTTCCGCCGTAGACAAGCGTACGACGGTGCTGGTGCTGGGAGACGCGCGGAACAACTACAACGATCCTCGCGCCTGGTGCCTGCGCGAGGTCAAGAACAAGGCGAAGAACCTGGTCTGGCTGAACCCCGAGAGTCCGGGCGCCTGGGGCTTCGGCGACAGCGTGATGGACAAATATCTGCCGTCCTGCGACGTGGCGGAGGAGTGCCGCAATCTGCGCCAGCTCTCGAAGGTGGTGGACCGGCTGGTGCTCTGATGCAGGGCCTGGCCCCCAAAAGGGAACGCCCCGCCGGCCTTGGCCGACGGGGCGTCACGAGGGGGAGGGCGGTGGATCGCTGATGGGGGGTGAGAGGTCAGACATTTCACCGAGAAATGCCTCATCCACCGCCACTCCATAACTCGTCAAATCCTTCGAGTACGGAACAAAGGCATTATCCCTCGGCGATTTCCGTTGTCAAACATTATTTGCGGAAGAAACATGATCGAGACTGTTTTCCTTCGGAATCACGTGGTCTTGGAGCATATTTCCGGAGGTTCTTGATGAGCTTCGAGAACGCAGGGGCCGGAACGCGGTCGGATCAGAAGTTCCGGATCCGGACCTACGGCTGCCAGATGAACATTCACGATACCGAGAAGATCTCGAACCTCCTGCATCACGGCGGCTTCGGGACGGCGCCGAGCGAGGAGGACGCGGATCTGCTGCTGGTGAACACCTGCTCGGTACGGGAGAAAGCGGAGCATCGGCTCTACACCGATCTCGGCCTGCTTCGCGCCTGGAAGCAGGCGAAGCCCGGACGCATCGTCGGCGTCGGCGGCTGCGTGGCCCAGCAGGAGGGCGATGCGCTCCTGGCCCGCTTCCCTCACGTCGACTTCGTCTTCGGTACGCACAATCTTCGCCTCGTCCCCGTCCTGGTGGAGGCCGCCCGCCACGGTCTGCGCCAGACGCGCACCGAGGAGACGGGCTCTCTCGAGCGCTTCGATCTGCCGGAACGCCATCGAGACTTCGAGGGTACGAGCCCCGGCCGCGCCTTCGTCACGGTGATGGAGGGCTGCGACATGTTCTGCAGCTTCTGCATCGTGCCCACGACGCGGGGCCGCGAGATCAGCAGGCCTGCGGCGGACGTGCTCCGCGAGGCAGAGAGCCTGGTGACGCGCGGCGTGCGCGAGATCACGCTGCTCGGCCAGACCGTCAACGCCTACGGGCGTCACGATCAGCAGCGAGGACGAAGCGAGCATGCTGGAACGATGCCCTTCGCCGCGCTCGTGCGGCGCCTGGCGCAGATTCCCGGCCTCGAGCGCATCCGCTACATGAGCCCGCACCCGCTGTTCTTCGACGACGCCCTGATCGAGGCGCATGGCGTGGAGGCAGCGCTCTGCCCTCACGTCCACCTGCCGCTGCAGAGCGGCTCCGATGCCGTGCTCGCCCGGATGCGGCGCCGCTACGCTGCCGCCGATTACCTTGGCCTCGTCGAGAAGCTGCGCACCGCGCGTCCGGACATCGCGCTCACCACCGACCTGATCGTGGGCTTTCCGGGCGAGACCGATGCGGACTTTCGCGCGACTCTCGACGTCGTGCGCTCGGCGGCCTTCGTGGACGCCTACATCTTCAAGTTCTCCCCGCGCCCCGGCACCGCTGCGGCTGCCCTCGAAGGCGCCGTTGCGCCGGCGTTGGCGCAGGAGCGCCTCGAGGCGCTGCAGGAGCTGCTCCGCGGCTTCACCCTCGATGCGCACCGCCAGCGAATCGGGAGCGAGACCTCGGTGCTGATCGAAGGCGAGAGCCGCCGCGGGGGCCAGCCGAGCGGCCGCGACCCCTGGCATCGGGTGGTCAACTTCGTGACCGGGCGGGGCAAGCCTCCAGCTCCCGGCGAGATCGTTCCGGCCCGGATCGTCGAGGCCACCCCGCACTCGCTGATCGGGGAAGTCCCCTAGCCTGAGGAGCTGCGCAGGGGCTGCCGCTGAAGAGCGGACGCCCGCCGGCCGATGAGCCTTCGGAGGGGCGACGTCGCCGCCGGGGAACCCGTATGCCGCAGGCCAGCTATCGCGCCGCCGAGACAGCGGTTGAGCTCGCGCCGCTCCCGGCGGAGGATCGGCTGAGGGCCGAGCACGAGCAGCTCGTGGGCGAGAACCTCGAGTACATGGGCTTGCTCTCGCGCTACGCACGGGCGCTCGGGCTCTGCTCCATCGTTGGCCTCGAGCCGCTGGCGGAGCGCATCCTGGAGGGCCTTTGTCTCGAGACGCGGGCCCAGGGTGGGCTGCTGTGGGCGGCTCGTGACGAGGTCGGGGGCGTGCTTCAGCTCGCGGCCGCTTGGGGCCTCGGAAAGCCAGCAGACGAGCCGCAGACGCTCTCGGCAGCAGAGCTGCCGCCGGGGCTAGAAGCGCTCGGCGAGGCCGGCTGCGGCGCCTTCGTCGGAAGGGCAAGCATCGGGGCTGGCCCCCGATCGGGTGCCGACGACGCCCTCTACATTCGGCTCCGTCATGAGGGACGGCTGCTCGGCGTCGTGCGCCTGAGCGATCGAATCGATGCAGCGGGCTTCGATGCACGAGATCTCGCTGCCGCCGAACAGGTGGCGGAGATCGCTGCGCTCGCCCTCGCCAACGCGCTGCGCTTCCGCGCCCTCGAGTGCCGCTCGCTTCGGGATCCGCGAACGGGCGCCTACACGCATGCCTTCCTCGGCGGCGTGGTGGCGACCGAGCTCGAGAAGGCGCATCGCTTCGGGCGCCAGTTCTCGCTGATCGAGATCGAGCTCTCGGGTCTGCCGGCCGCGCGCGAGCGCTTGGGTGAGGTGGCCGCCCGCGCCCTCGCAGACGGCTTCCGGGAGCGGCTGCAGCACGCCCTGCGCGGCACGGACGTATGCGCCGTGGACGGGGACAGCCGCTACCGGCTGCTCCTGGCCGAGACCGACGCGCTCGGGGCCGCGGTCCTGAAACGCCGGATTCGGGAGCTCGTCGAGCCGCCTGCGCCCGGAAGCGATGGAACGGCTCCTCTGCCGACGCTGCGGATTGCGGCGGCCACTTTCCCCGTGGACGGGACCCGTCTCGAGGATCTCAGCCGCTGCCTCGCGAGCCGGCTCGAGGACGAGACGCGAAGCCTCGCGCGAAGTCTCGAACGCGAGAGCCGAAGCTTTGCGGAGTGCCGGCAGCGTTTGCTCCGCGAGGCCACCCAGGTGCCGCCCCAGCTCCCCGAACAGGCGCTTCGTTTCGCACTCGAAGAAATCCTCTGGCGTGCCCACGAGCGCGCCCTGGTGTGGCTGTGTCCGGGCAGCGCACTGCGGGAGGCCGCTCTCGAGGAGCTCTCGCGTCTGCGGGGCCGTACTGTCCGCACCGAGATCGTGTTGTTCGCCGACGAGGATCCGAAAGAGCTCCTGGGAGTTCCCATCAGCTGCCTTACGCCGCGCCGTGCTGGGACGCGCGCGCCCTTCCTGATTTATCTCGGCGAGACGCCCGCCTACGCGTGGATTCGCGAGCGCGACGGCGACGGCGCCCCGTTCTTCCACTCGAGCGATCGCGCGCTCGTGGAGCATCTCGCGTTCCAGCTGCAGCACGATCTCGGCGGGGCGATGACGGCATGAGCGAGCACGAAACGACACTCTTTGGGATCGCCTTGGTCGCGGACGGTGACCTCGAGCGCGGCAAGGGCATCGCCGAGGCCTGCGCCACGCGCGGCATCGTGACCCGCTTCGCCGCCCACGGCGCCGAGGCGCTCGAAGCGGCGCTCGCCGAGCCGCCTGACGTGGTGGTGGCGGCCCTCGGGCTTCCCCTGATCGACGCTCCTCAGCTCGCCGGAATCCTGCGGGCGAACCCGCGTACGCAGGGCGTCCGCTTCCTCGTGGTGGGAGGGGCGCCGGGTGAGCCGCTTGCGCACGCCGCCATCGACGCCCACGTGGCCGCCCCCGTCGACCCCGAGGTGGTGTTACGCCGCATCGAGACGCTGCTGGCGCGGCAGAGAGTCGAGCCGAAGGCGCCGCGCCAGGGCGTTCGCGAGAGCGACCTCGAAGGCAAGCTCGCCCAGCTCGGCCTGGTGGACCTGCTGCAGCTCTTCCACATGAATCGCAAGACGGGCTGCGTCGAGCTCGTGAGGCGCGGACCCGATGGCGCTGAGGAACGAGGCCGGGTCGCGGTCACGGATGGCAACGTCGTAGACGCGCGCTGTGGCGCGGTGGATGGAGAGAAGGCCCTCTACCGACTCCTTGGCTGGCGTACGGGGAGCTTCAGCTTCATCCGTACACGGCCAGGTGGAGCTGCGCGCATTCACACGCCCACCCGAGCGCTGCTCCTGGAAGGCATGCGGCAGCTCGACGAGCTGGCGCGGCTACGGGCGGAGCTGCCGTCCCTCAATTCCGAGGTCGCGATTCGGGTGGCGCCGGGCGAGATCCCGCCGCTCCTGCAGCCGCTGACCCGCGAGGTGCTCGGCCTGCTGCAGGCCTTTCCGCGGGTCGGGGATGTCGTGGACCGCTCCCCGCACCCGGACTACCAGGTGCTGCGGACGCTACGCAGCCTGCTCGAGCGCGGCATCGTCGAGCTTCGCCCGGGCAAGGGTGAACCGTCCGTCACCGCGGCCGCGACGCTCTTCTCGGCCGCGCAGCTAGGGCGCCTGCGCGAGTGGGCGCAGCGCTCCCACCGAACGGCGACACCGATTCGGGACGCGCGGCTGCTGCTTGCGTCGCCCGGGCCGGATGCGACGCGTGACTTCCTCTCCTTGCTGGACCAGCTGCCTGAGGTCCGCCTCGACCGCACGTTTCGCGAGGGGCGCTTCTCCAGCTCGACCCTGGGCCGCGTCGGACGCCTGGGACCGGAGCAGGAGGTCGGCATCGAGATTCTCCACCTACCGACCCATCCGAGCGGTGAGCCCTTGTGGAGGCTCGCCTCGGTTTCGGCGCTGGGGATCCTCTACCTCGTGCAGGGCTCGACAACCGAGGGCGCAGGCGTGGTCCATGCGCTCCGGCGACGGCTCGAGCAGCACGAGCGACTGCGGAGTTTCCATGCCGTCCTGGAGCGGGAGTCCCAGAAGCTCTCGACGCGGGAGATCGCGGCCGAGCTGGGTCTCCGAGCCGACGCCGCGCTGGCTCGCCTGCCCGTCGGCCCGGCGCAGAGCTGGCGGCTGCCCCTGGCACAGCTGCTCGCGAGCCTCGTGCCGTGATCTTGTCGGAGCTAAAGCGGTTCGCCTGCTTCGCGGACCTCTCGGACGAAGAGCGGGAGTTCTTCGCCGACGCCTTTCGAGAGGTGGTCCTCGACGCGGGCGAGGAGGTCTTTCGTGAGGGGGAGGAGGCGGACGGTTTGCTCCTCGTCCTGAGTGGGCGGCTTCGTCTCGAGCGTCGGGCCGAAGGCCTGAGCGGGGAAGTTGGCGCCGGCGCGGCGCTGGGAGCATTGTCGCTGCTCGCGCCCGGCCTTCGCGAGGCCAGCGTCTTCGCGGAGACGCAGTGCCGGGCGCTCTGGCTGCCGCGGGCGCATTACCGACGCGTGGCAGACGACGCGCCGCGCGCCGCGTGCCGTTTCGTCGAGCATCTGCTCGCAGATCTCGTGCTGCTGGTGCGACCGGGTCTGGCGCACTTCCTGCACGGCGCGGTTGACCCTTCCGTCAGCGAGGAGTAGCCTCTCCGCCCAATCGACCGCACCTGAACGTCACGACTGCCGGGAGGATTTCGCCCGCCATGACCGAGATCCATATCCGCGAGGGCCTGACGTTCGACGACGTGCTGCTGCAGCCCGGTGCCTCGTCGGTGCTCCCGAAGGACGTCGATCTCCGCACCCAGCTCACGCGCGAGATCTCGCTCAACGTCCCGCTCGTCTCCGCGGCCATGGACACCGTGACCGAGCACCGCGCAGCGATCTGCATGGCCCAGAACGGCGGCATCGGCGTCGTGCCCCGGAATATGGCGCCGGCGGCGCAGGCCGCCGAGGTCGACAAGGTCAAGCGCTCCGAGTCGGGAATGATCGTCGATCCGATCACGATGCAGCCCGAGCAGCGCATCCATGAAGCGTTGGCGGTGATGGCCCGTTACCGGATCTCGGGCGTGCCCGTGACCCGCGACGGCAAGGCGGTCGGCATCCTCACGAACCGCGATCTGCGCTTCGTGCGCGACACGAGCCAGCCCATCTCGAGCGTAATGACGACGGAGCGGCTCGTGACCGTGCCCCCCGGAACGACCATGGAGCGCGCCAAGGAGCTGCTGCACGAGCGCCGCATCGAGAAGCTGCTCGTGGTCGACGATCAGGGGCGGCTTTGCGGCTTGATCACGATCAAGGACATCGAAAAGACCGAGCGTCATCCGAATGCCGCCAAGGACGGGCTCGGACGGCTACGCTGCGGCGCCGCCATCGGAGTCAACCCCGACAGCCTCGAGCGCGCGCAGGCGCTGGTCGGTGCCGGCGTCGACGTGATCGTGGTCGACACCGCGCACGGCCATTCGAGCGGCGTCCTCGAGACGATCGAGCGCCTGCGGCGTACCTTCCCCGAGCTGCCCATCATCGGCGGCAACGTCGCGACGGGCGAGGGAGCCGAGGCGTTGATCAAGGCCGGCGTCTCCGCCGTGAAGGTGGGCGTCGGGCCCGGCTCGATCTGCACCACGCGCGTCGTCACAGGCGTAGGCGTGCCGCAGCTCACCGCCATCGCCGATGCCGTCGGCGTAGCGAGCCGCCACGGCATCCCGGTCGTCGGGGACGGTGGCATCAAGTATTCGGGCGACGTCGTGAAGGGGCTCGCGGCGGGCGCAGGCACGATCATGATCGGATCGCTCTTCGCAGGTACGGACGAGAGCCCGGGCGAGGCCGTGCTCTACCAGGGCCGCTCGTACAAGATCTACCGCGGCATGGGCTCGATCGGCGCCATGGGCGCTGGCTCCCGCGATCGCTATTTCCAGGAGGACGTCGAGGAGACCAGCAAGCTCGTGCCCGAGGGCATCGAGGGCCGGGTCCCGTACCGCGGCAGCCTCTCGAGCAGCGTCCACCAGCTCCTCGGCGGGCTCCGCTCGGGCATGGGCTATGTGGGCGCGGCCGATCTGGCCGAGCTGCGCGCGAAGGCGCGCTTCGTGCGGATCTCTTCGGCCGGACTCCACGAGAGCCACGTGCACGATGTGATCATCACGAAGGAGGCTCCGAACTACTGGATCGAGTAGATTGAGAACAATGGCTGCTGATCGTTCCTCCGACCGAATCCTGATCCTCGACTTCGGCGCGCAGTACACCCAGCTCATCGCGCGGCGCATCCGCGAGAGCCACGTCTACTGCGAGATTCATCCCTTCGATCGCAAGCTCGAAGAGATCCGAGCATGGAACCCCGCCGGCATCATTCTCTCGGGCGGCCCGTCGAGCGTTCTCGACCCTGGAGCCCCGTATCCCGATCCGGGAGTGTTCGAGCTCGGCGTGCCGGTGCTGGGCATCTGCTACGGGCTCCAGCTGCTCGCCCGAATGCTGGGTGGCGTGGTCGAGAAGGCCGAGGCACGCGAGTATGGTCGCGCCATCGTCAAGCTGGAGCGTGAGGATCCGCTCTTCGCGCGAATGCCGGGAGGGGCAGAGCGCACGGTCTGGATGAGTCACGGCGACCGCGTGCTGCGCCTGCCGCCGGGCTTCGTGGTGCTTGCCAGCAGCGAGAGCTCGCCCTTCGCGTCCATTCGCCACGCGGAGAAGCCGATCTTCGGGGTCCAGTTTCACCCCGAGGTGGTCCACACGGAGGGTGGCCGCATCCTGCTCGACAATTTCGTGCGCGGGATCTGTGGCTGCCCGCCGTCCTGGAGCATGGAGAGCTTCTTATCCCAGGCCGTCGACCAGGTGCGCGCCCAGGTGGGCAAGGGCCGCGTCGTCTGCGGGATCTCCGGCGGTGTCGATTCGTCCGTGGCGGCTGCCCTGGTGCAGCGTGCCGTGGGCGACCAGCTCACCTGTCTCTTCGTCGACCACGGCCTGCTGCGCGAGGGCGAGCGCGAAGATGTGCAGCAGATGCTGGGCGACGAGTTCGGCATCCACCTCGTGACGCTGGACGCACGCAGGCGCTTCCTCGATGCCCTCGCGGGCGTGATCGATCCCGAGCAGAAGCGGCGCATCATCGGGCACCTCTTCATCGAGGTCTTCGAGGCTGAGGCCGCGCGTCTGGGCGGCGCCGAGTTCCTGGTGCAGGGCACGCTCTACCCCGACGTGATCGAGAGCGTCTCGGTACGCGGGCCCTCCGCCACCATCAAGACGCACCACAACGTGGGCGGTCTGCCCGAGGGGATGAAGCTGCGGCTGGTAGAGCCGCTGCGCGAGCTGTTCAAGGACGAGGTTCGCGAGCTGGGCCGCCGCCTCGGCCTCTCCGACCGCATGGTCGGGCGACACCCGTTCCCGGGGCCGGGACTCGCCATCCGCGTGATGGGCGACGTGACGGAGGAGCGTCTCGCGAGGTTGCGCCGCGCCGACGCGATCTTGATCGAAGAGATCCGGCGGGCGGGGCTTTACGACGACATCTGGCAGGCCTTCGCGGTCTACCTGCCCATCGCGAGCGTGGGGGTGATGGGCGACGAGCGTACCTACGAGCACGCCATTGCGCTGCGCTGCGTGACGTCCACCGACGCGATGACGGCCGACTGGGCCCGGCTTCCGCACGAGCTGCTCGCCACGGTCTCGAGCCGGATCACGAACGAGGTGAAGGGGGTGAATCGCGTGGTCTACGATGTCTCGTCCAAACCTCCTGCCACCATCGAGTGGGAGTAGGTCTTGGCGCACTCGCCGTTCGTCCACCTCCACCTCCACACGCAGTATTCCCTTCTCGACGGCGCCATCCAGCACGACCGTCTCTTCGCGCATTGCAAGTCGCTCGGCATGCCGGCCGTAGCCATGACCGACCACGGCAACCTCTTCGGCGCAGTCGAATTCTACGAGAAGGCGAGCCATGCTGGCATCAAGCCGATTCTCGGCTGCGAGGTCTACGTCGCCGCAGGCTCGCGTTTGGACCGAGAAAAACGCGAAAAAGATACGAGCGGCTTCGACGCCATCAGCCACCTGCTGCTGCTGGCGATGGACGAGACCGGCTACAGGAACCTGGTCTACCTGGTGTCGAAAGCCTACCTCGAAGGCTTCTACTACAAGCCCCGCATCGACCTCGATCTCCTGCGCCAGCGCAGCGAGGGACTGATCGCGACGTCGGGATGCCTGTCTTCGATGATCTCGCGCGCCATCCTGGCAGGCGAGACACTCAAAGCCTGGGAGTTGGTGCAGGAGTTCTCACGCATCTTCCCGGATCGCTACTACCTCGAGCTTCAGCGGCATGGGATCCCGGCCCAGGACACGGTGAACGCGGAGCTCCTGAAGATGGCGCAGGAGCTGCGGCTGCCACTGGTTGCCACCAACGATGCCCATTACCTGGGCTGCGACGATCACGAGCCCCACGAGGCGCTGCTCTGCATCGGCACGGGGACGACCCTCGACGATCCCAAGCGCTTCAAATTCGACGGCAAGGGATTTTTCGTGAAGTCGGGCGCAGAGATGCTCGAGGTATTCCACGATCTTCCCGGCGCGGTCGAGAGCACGATCCAGATTGCCGAGCGCTGCAACTTCGACCTGCCGATGGGCACGTACCACCTGCCCGAGTTCCAGGTTGCAGCCGGCACCACGCGCGAGGCCGTGCTCGAGCGGGAAGCCTGGGACGGTTTGCGGCGAAGGCTTGGCCTGGCCCCCGACGAGCCGCTGCTCGCTGCGCATCGGGTCTACGAGGCGCGCATGCGCCACGAGCTCTCGGTCATCGCTTCCATGGGCTTCGCCGGCTACTTCCTGATCGTGGGTGACTTCATTGCGTACGCGCGCGGCAACGGCGTGCCCGTGGGCCCGGGGCGCGGCTCCTCCGCCGGCAGCCTCGTCGCCTACAGCCTCGGCATCACCGGCGTGGATCCGATCGAGTACGACATCATCTTCGAGCGCTTCCTCAACCCGGAGCGCGTCTCGATGCCCGACATCGACGTCGACTTTTGCATCCGCGGCCGCGACCGCGTGATCCAGTACGTGGCCCAGAAGTACGACGATCCGGGCGACGACGGCAAGCGCGTCGCGCAGATCATCACCTTCGGCAAGCTCCAGGCGCGCGCGGCGATCCGCGACGTGGGCCGCGTGCTCGGCATGGCCTATGGCGACGTGGACCGGATCGCGAAGCTCGTGCCCGAGACCCTCGGCATCAGCCTCGAGCAGGCGCTGGCGCAGTCGCCGGACCTCCGGGCCCGGGCCGAAGCCGACGGCCAGGTGGCGAAGCTGTTGCAGATCGCCAGGCGCCTCGAGGGCCTCACGCGCCATGCCTCGACCCACGCGGCGGGCGTCGTGATCGGGAGCCGACCGCTGATCGAGCTGGTACCGCTGTATCGCGATCCGAAGTCGGGCGACGTGATGACACAGTACGATTATAAATGCGTCGAGAAGGTCGGTCTGATCAAGTTCGACTTCCTCGGACTCAAGACGCTCACCGTGGTCCACGACGCCGAGCGCTTGATCCGCGAGGGCGAGCGCCCAGACTTCTCGGTCGAGACGATCCCGCTCGACGATGTTCCGACCTACGAGCTGCTCGCACGCGGCGATACCGACGGCGTGTTCCAGGTGGAGTCGCCCGGCATGACCGACCTGGTGCTGAAGCTGAAGCCGCAGACGTTCAAGGAGCTGATCCCGCTGGTGGCGCTCTACCGGCCCGGGCCGCTCGGCTCGGGCATGGTGGAGGACTTCGTGAGCCGCCGTCACGGGCTCACGAAGGTCGAGTACCTGGTGCCGGAGCTGAAGCTGGTCCTCGCCGAGACGCTCGGCGTGATCGTCTACCAGGACCAGGTGCTGCAGATCGCGAACCGCCTGGCCGGCTTCAGCCTCGGCGAGGCATATCTGCTGCGCCGCGCCATGGGCAAGAAGAACTCGCTCGAGATGGAGCAGCAGCGCGAGCGCTTCGTCTCGGGCTGCCGCGAGCAGAAGATCCCCGAGAAGAAGGCGGAGGAGATCTTCCGCCTGATGGCGGAGTTC
>CAYGXT010000014.1:0-18257 GCA_964353695.1 uncultured Myxococcaceae bacterium | reverse complement strand
CTCACCGACGATCTCTCCGCAAACACAAGCCTTGTTGCGCTCTAGAAGCCGGAGGATCTGCACCCGCGCCGGATGGGAGAGCGCCTTCGCGAGGTTCGCCAGTTCAGTGTCCGCCTCGCTGCCCTCGACCGGCCGAAGATCCGCTTCCACGTTGGCGGGGGGGCAGCAGTCAGGGGCGACACGGGGTTGGCGAGCCATCGTATTATCACGATATTAGGAGATGAACCTTTCGTCAAATGTCGCGCCTACTTCTTTCGCTCCCAGTCGTCGGTGAGCTGGTGGCGCATTTCGGCCTCTCGCTCGCGGATCTCCCAGAAGCGCGCCTTGCGTTTCTCGACGAAGGCGGCGCCTCCCTCCTTGCCTTCCGGCTGATCGAACCAGTCCGGGTACATGCTGCTCGAGATCGTGCCCATCTCCGCGTAGCCGTCCATCATCTGATCGAAGCTGGCCTTCAGGATCTCGAGGCAGCCAGGGGATAGGCGCAGCATCTCCTCGCACCAGCGGTCCACGGCCGTCTCGAGATCCTCTCGCGGCACGACCTCGTTCACGAGGCCCATCTCGAGAGCCTGCTTGGCGTCGTAGCGGCGGCAGAGCATCCACATCTCGCGCGCCTTCTTGGCGCCGACGACGTTGACGAGATAGGGCACGAAGAAGCCGTCAGCGGGGCTCGAGACTTTGGGGCCCGCCTGGCCGAACTTGGCATCTTCGGCGGCAATCGTGAAGTCGCAGCAATAGGCCATGTGGTTGTGACCGCCGAGGCAGTAGCCCTGCACCTGTGCAAGCACAGGCTTGCGCGAGCTCCGAATCAGCCGGTTGTGGGGATAGCGAAAGTAGAAGGCCTCCCGCAGCCCCCAGCGCTCCCAGTCGACGTCGCCGCCGACGCCGAAGTGCTTGCCCGCGCCGGCCACGACGATGGCAGCAAGCGAGGTGTCGTGGTTCGCGTCGTAGAATGCCCGGAACATCTGGTCGACGGTCTGGAGCGTCATGACGTTGAACTTCTCGGGCTTGGCAATCGTGATGCGCGCGATTCCTCCGCCGAGCTCCTCGTGTCGCTTCTTCTCGTAGACGATCTCGTCGAAGTCGAGCCCGTCTCCGACGACGCGCTCCCAGGCCGTCCAGCTCATGGCTTACCTCCCGCGTTCCATTCCGGAGGACATCCGAGTCTCAGGTCTTCAGGATGACGGCGGTGGCGTTGCCGCCGAGCCCGATCGTCTGGCCGAGCCCAACCTTGGCATGGGGCACCTGTCTCCCGCCGGATTCGCCGCGAAGCTGCCACGTGAGCTCGGCGACCTGGAACACGCCCATCGCCGTGGTCGCTTCGCCGAAAGATTGAAAGCCGCCGCTCGGATTGATGGGCAGCTTCCCGGTGGGTCCGGTCTCTCCCTTCTCGACGAGCCGCTCCGCCTCTCCCGGCGCGCACAGTCCCCACTCCTCGGGAAATGCGAGCTCGTAGTAGACGGTGTTGTCCTGGAGCTCGACCAGACTCAAGTCGCGTGGCCCGAGCCCCGCGCGCTCGAAGGCCTTCTCGACGGCGAGCTTGGCCTCGCTGTGCAGCGTCGGCCCGCTCGGGCTCGTGGCTGCCAGGGCGCGGGTGATGCCGTCGTCGAAGCGAGCCGTCGCAACCGTGCTGGCCGCCACCCATACCGGCTTCGTCGTCTTCTTCCTCGCAAACTCCGCCGAGCAGATCACGACGGCGGCAGCCCCGTCGCTCACCGGGCAGATCTCGTAGAGCCGGAGCGGGAAGCAGACCATCGGCGACTTGAGGACTTGTTCCAGCGTGAACGGCTTGCGAAAGCGTGCGTAGGGATTGTGAACCGAGTTGGCATGAGCCTTCACCGCAATCTTCGCCAAATGCTCCTCGGTCGTGCCGTGATCCTCCATCCGGCGGCGGCAGAGCATCGCCCAGAAGGCAGGTCCCGAGACGCCGACGCAGCGCTGTCGCAGGAACTCGGGATCCGTCGCCTCCTCCACCCCCGAGGTCTGGATGAAGCCCTTGGGCATCTTCTCACCGCCGACGACGAGCACCACGTCATGAAGGCCGCTCGCGACGAGTGCGGTTCCGATGTTGAAGGCATTCCCGCCCGCCGAGCAGCCGGCGGAGAGGTTGTAGACCGGGATGCCCGTCGAGCCCATGTCCTCGACGACATCGTTGCCGTTCAATCCCCAGCCCTTGCCGCCGGAGAAACGAGAGCTTGCCGCCGCGACGGCCTCGACCTCTCGCCACGAGACGCCCGCGTCTGCGAGCGCTGCCACGACCGCCGTTCGACACAGATCGGTGACGGACTTGTCCTCGAACTTCCCGAAGGCATGCATTCCCACACCGAGCACTGCCACATCTCTCACGAGCTCGCTCTCCTTCTCAGGCCCTGCGTCAGCAAGGCCGGAATTGCCAGGTTACGACGTCGTTGCCCTCCGCGTCGTGGTACAAATGATCGACGATCAGCTCGACCGGCAGGCCGCCGCGCAGCTTCGAGAAGTCGTCGACCGCGATGCGGCCCAGAACACGCAGCCCTTCGGCGAGGTCGATCATCCCGAGCGCGTACGGCTGGTAGGGCTCGTCGTACTTCGTAGGCGGAGGGGGAGGATAGTTCTGGACCGCGCAGCTGAAGAGCACGCCGTGCGGACCGAAGTCGGCGTCTTCCATCCGGCTCTCGTTGCAGTCGGGGTTGTGGCAGACGGGCGACCTCGGAAAGTACGGCGTCGCGCACGTGGCGCAGCGAGAGCCGAGAAGGCGTGGCCCTTCGGCCCGCTCGGCGAAAAGGCCCTCGATCACGGGAATGCGCTGCTTCATCGGGTCTTTCCTTGGGTTGTAGATCTCGAGGCGGCTCGGTGCTCCCGTGCCGCGCGGATCAGCTCCGGCAGGAGCTCCTTGCAGTCTCCAACGATGCCATAGCGCGCGTGCTGAAAGATCGCGGCGTCGGGATCCTTGTTGATTGCGACGATCGTCTTGGCGGCAGAGCAGCCCGCCAGGTGCTGGCTCGCCCCCGAGATGCCCACGGCTACGTAGAGGGCCGGGCGGGTGATGTGACCGGTGAGCCCGACCTGTCGCCCGGCATCCACCCAGCCGTCGTCGACGAGGGGACGCGACGCTCCGGCCATGCCGCCGAGAGCCTCGGCGAGCTGCTCGATGAGCGCGTAATGCTCGAGGGAGCCGAGCCCGCGGCCGCCGGAGACGATGATCGTCGCGTCCTCGAGGCGAGGGCCCTGCGCCTTCGCCTGCTGAAGTACGCGAATCCGCTCGGGGACGCCCGCGAGGCTCACGGGGACCTCGCGGATCAAGGGACTGGTTGCCGAGGCGGCCGGCTCCGCGCTCACGGCGGTGGTCGACACCGCGAGCAGCGTCGATCCCTCGCCGCTGATCTCGTACACGGCGCGCGTATCGCCCCCGTAGGCCGAGGCAGTGATGCGGAGCTGGCCCGCTTCGACGCTGGCGTCGACGGTGTTCATGACGATGGGCGCGCCGAGCCTTCCGGCGAGCCGCGGCGCCACGACACGTACGTCGAAGGTCTGCGGGAACAGCAGAACCCGCGGCGGATGCGCCGCGCAGATCTGGGCGAGGGCCTCGACCAGGGCATCGGGCTCGCTCGCCGAGAGCCTCGCATCGCTCGCGAAATCGAGCGCGGTCGCGCCATGCCGGCCTGCCACGGCAGGGGCGTCCTGCGGCATCGCTCCGAGCACGAGCAGCGAGAGCTCTACGCCGAGCGCGCCGGCAAGCCTGCGTCCGAGGGTAAGAGTCTCCTCGACGCCTCTTGTGAGCGCGCCCTCGCTGTCGCCCCAGGTGCAGACGATCACCTGCGGCATCAGATCGCCCCATCCTGCGCGAGCCGATCCACGAGGGCCTTCGAGGCCTGCGCCGGCGTCCCCGGGATCAGCTCGCAATGCCCGTGCACGACCGGTACGAACTGGCGGATGAGAACGATCTTTGGCGCGAGGTCCGCCGCGCCCAGACCGAGAGAGTCCATGGCTACGACCGTAGGCTTGATGCGACGCGCCTGGATCTTGCGCGCGGCCGTCGGGTAACGCGGCGTGCCAAGCTCGTTGCTCACCGTGACGACCGCCGGAAGAAGAACCTCTACGAGCTCGTCACCGTCGGGGGTCACGCGCGTGACGCGCGCGGCCGTGCCGCCGGATGCGAGCTCGACCGCCCTCGCGATCGTCACGATCGGCATGCAGAGGCGCTCCCCAATAAAGGCGGGAACGACACCCTGATCGTCGTCCGACGCCTGCCGGCCGCAGAGAATGAGATCCACAGGCCCCGTCGATCGGATCCACGCGGCAAGCAGCGCCCCGGTAGCGTGCCCGTCGAGCGCGGCAGGATCTGCCACGACGTGGACGATCTCGTCGGCGCCGAGGGCAGCCGCGTGGCGCAAAATGTTCGAAGGGTCCTTGCCGATCGAGACCACCGCGATCGTCACGCTCGCCCCCGCATCGCGCAGCCGCAGCGCGGCCTCGATCGCCTGCTCGTCGAATCCGTTCATCAAACGAGGGATCGCGCTCTGCGTGAGCGTCTTCCCGTCGTCGCCGATCAGGAGCCGGCCCGCTACCGCGAAGCTATTCACGGCGTCGGGGTCGAGAACCTCCTTGACACAAACCACGATCCGCATCGACTGCCTCTCTAGCGGCCCTTGAACTTCGGCGGCCTCTTCTCCGCGAAGGCCCGCGGGCCTTCCATCGCATCCTCGGAGCTGAAGACCTTCGCGGCGAGCGCCTTCTCGAGCACGAAGCCGCGTTCGAGCCCGAGCGCGCGGACGGCGATCTCCTTCGCGGTGCGTACCGCGAGGGGCCCGTTGCGGCAGATCTTCTCGGCCCACTCGAGGGCGCGGGGCAGCAGCCGCTCCTTCGCGCCCACCTCGTTCAGGAGCCCGACCTCGTAGGCGCGCTTCGCATCGATCTGCTCTCCCGTCAGCAGAAGCTGCATCGCCACCGCCCAGGGGATCTGCTGCGGCAGGCGGACGTGAGAGCCGCCGGCAGGGACGAGTCCCCAGCGGACTTCTCCCAGGCCGAAGCGGGCGTGCTCGGCGGCAATGCGGAGATCGGTGTGGAGGACCGTTTCGAGGCCGCCCGCGATGCAGAGACCGTTGATGGCCGCGATGATCGGCTTGAAGACATCGCTGAATTGCCGCTTGGTCGGATCGTCGTAGCCGAGCGAGTCGCCGGCCGTCATGGCGGGGATGGCCTCCTTCAGGTCCATCCCGCAGCAGAAGGCCTTGTCCCCCGTCGCGGTCAAGATCGAGACCCAGAGGTCCGGGTCGCTTTCGATTTCGGCGAAGGCGTGGTCGATGCCGAGCAGCATCTCCTTGGTGAGCGCGTTCATGGCTTCGGGACGGTGAATCGTCACGATCGCTACGTGCTCCCTCTTTTCGAAGAGGATCGTGGAGGGAAGTTCCAAGGGGCGTTTCTCCATTCAGGTCGTAGAGGGACGGGTGCGTTACGCCTGCCTGCGGAAGTGGGGAAGTGTCACGTCTTCGGTCACGTCGTCGTAGACGACCTCGACGGGCATGCCGATGACGAGCTCTTGCGGCAGGCAATCGACGATCTCGGTTACGAGGCGCACCCCTTCGTCCATCTCGACGACGACGGGGGCGACCGGCGGGCTCGAGGGAAACGCGGGATGCATCGAGCGTGTGGCGACGACCCAGGTGAAGACGTGGCCGCGGCCGCTCGAGCGTTCCCAACGAAAGTCAGCGGAGCCGCACTCCCCGCAGCGCTCGCGCGGAACGTGACGCCACGCGGAGCATGCCGAGCAGCGCTGGAAGCGGAGCTCCCGCGCCTTGCAGAAGCCGTAGAACTCTTTCGCGAGCCCGCTGAGCTGCGGCAGGGGCCGAGCCGTCACGACGAGGATCCGAGGATGGCGATGCTTCCATCGCCAAAGTCGCCGAAGCCGGTTACGACACCGAGTTCCGCGCCGGCGACCTGACGCTCGCCGGCCTCGCCGCGCAGCTGCTTCACGGCCTCGACGAGGTGGCTCATGCCGACCACATGGGCCTCGGATAGCAGGCCCCCGTGCGTATTGACGGGCAGCTCGCCACCGAGCTCGATCCGGCCGTTTTCGACGAACGCGCCGCCTTCTCCGCGTTTGCAGAAGCCGGCCTCCTCGAGCTGCTGCACGACCTCGAAGGTGAAGCAGTCGTAAATCTGCGCGAAGTCTGCGTCCGAGGGTCGCACGCCCGCGGCCGCAAAGGCCCGCGGCGCAGCGCTGGTCAGGCCGATGCGGAAGAGATCCTTGCGGCTCACGATCTCGTCGGCGGGGTAGGGCTGGCCGGCGGCGACTCCCAAAATATGAACCGGCCTGCGGGCGAGATCACGCGCGCGCTCGTGGCTGGTGACGATGACCGCAGCGCCGCCATCGGTCTCGAGGCAGCAGTCGAGCAGGCGATAGGGGTCTGCAATCATCGGCGAAGCAAGGTAGTCCTCGAGCGTCATGGGCCGACCCCGCATGACGGCGTTCGGATTCGCCTGCGCGTGCTTGCGCATCGCGAGCGCGATGGCGCCGAGCTGCTCCGCCCGCGTCCCGAACTCCGCCATATGTCGACGGGCCAGGAGCGCGTACCACTGGGGCGGCGCCGTGAGCCCGTAGGGGATGTAGTAGTCGCGGGCGATGCCACCACCGGGCATCGACGCGGCTTCCGTCGAGACCGTCTGCCTGGCTCGAGCGCCCGAGTAGCCGGCCCAGCCTGCCGGAAGCAGCACGTGCTTCGCAGCGCCGGAGGTGACGGCCAGCGACGCGTGGAGCAGCGACGCTACCGGGCTGGCCCCTCCCATGTGCACGGTCGATGCGAAGGCGACCTCTTCGAGTCCAAGGTTGGCCGCGATTTCTTCGGCATTCGAGAGGCCCGGAAAGGGCATCAGGCCGTCGATGTCGCGTGCGTGCAGCCCCGCGTCTTCGATCGCACGGGCAGCGGCGTCGAGGTTGAGAGCAAGGGTCGTCGGCGACCAGGTCTTATCGCGCGCGTAGCGCGTCTCACCGATCCCGACGATGCAGGCCCGACCCGTCACGCGTGCACATCTCGTCGCGGCTGCATCCGGCGCGTTCTCACTTCTTGCCCGAGACGCGCTTGGTGGGCTCGAGGCCCGTGAGCTTCGCCAGGTTCAGCCCGAGGATCTTCGCGCGGGTCAGGTCCGTGATCTCCGGGTAGCCCCAGCCCTCGCGGACGTCCT
Organism: uncultured Myxococcaceae bacterium; assembly: GCA_964353695.1. Taxonomy (GTDB): domain Bacteria; phylum Myxococcota_A; class UBA9160; order UBA9160; family UBA9160; genus MYXO. The sequence continues at coordinate 11,099 of CAYGXT010000014.1, read as the reverse complement.
TGGGAATGTCGAAGTTGCGGACGTAGTCTACTACCTTCGGCATATCGTCGAAGGGCAGATCGAAGCCCAGCACGAGCTTGTCTTCAGTGGCCCACTCGAGGGCCTCCCCGATCATATGCCAGCCTTTTTGGGGTGCGCGCGCGAACCATCCGACGATGCCGGAGATGCTGATGTAGAGGTTCGGGTGCTTGGCCGCGAGTCCGAAGAGCTCTTCGTGGTAGGGCCAGCCCATGTGGTAGGCGATGATCTTGAGGCCCGGAAAGTCGAGCAGGATATCGTCGAGCTGCGACGGATGCGTGTTCTTGCCCGGCTGCGGGGGCACGTAGGCCAGGCCCGTATGCATCGTGAGCGGGATGCCGAGCTCCTGCGCCTTCTCGTAGAAGGGCCACATGCGCGGATCGTTCAGCGGACCATCGTCCTCGGGCTGGTAGACCTTGCACAGTCGAGCGTTGCCCGTCTTGAACAGGTACTCGAGCTCCCAGATCGCGTTCTTGACGCCGCGCCGGATCACGGGCCCGCAGTTGGCCTCGAGGTACATGCGCTCGGGGTAGGGAGCGATCTCGCTCAGGATGAAGGCGTTGGTGGACATGGGCGCCGAGTGCCCCGACACGTCCATCATCGACTCGCGCAGCGCGAAGCAGACGTCGACTCCGGCCTTGTCCATCCACTCGATCAGCGCGTGGGCGCGGGGATGCGGCATGTCGCCGCCTCCCGCGAGACTGCGCCCGGCCCAAACGCGCATGATGCCATCCACGCTCCCCCACCAGCGCTGGAACTGCGGGTAGTAGGACATCTCCGCCATCGATTGCTCGTTCATGAAATGGCATTCGGTCATCGCGACGAAGGCATCGGTCTTGGCCATGAGCGGGGTCTCCTAGCGGTTGGGCTTCGCCTGCTGGAGCAGCTTCCACAGGCGCTGAGGGCTCGCAGGGGTCTCGGTGGCACGCACGCCACGCGGCGTGAGCGCATCGTTGATCGCGCATAGGATCGCAGCGGGCGTGGTGTGAATGGCGCCCTCGCCGACGCCCTTGGCGCCGAGCGGTGTGAAGGGGGAGGGCGTCACGAGTGCGAACTTCTCGGTCATGGGCACGTCGTAGATGGTCGGCAGCAGGTAGTCCATGAAGGTGGAGGTGAGCGGCTGCCCGTCGGCGTCGTACACGTACTCCTCGAGCAGCGCAGCTCCGACCCCCTGCGCCACGCCGCCCTGGATCATGCCCTCGACGTTCGCGGGATTGAGGCGTACGCCACAGTCGTCGGCGATCCAGTAGCCATCGATCTTCACCTGGGCGGTCTCGGGGTCGATCTCGACGCGGACCAGGTGGCAGGCGCTCGCGGCCGTGAGGTAGCTCTTCGCACGGCCGTTCTCGTCCGCGGGTGTGCGTCCGGGCGCCGTCCAGACGTACGTCGCCTCCGGGCTCGGCTCCATGCCCGGCGGCAGCAGATCGCTGCGCGTGAGCATCACCGCCGCGACCTGGGCGACCGGCATCTCGGCGCCGGGAACACCTCGGATGCGGAGCTTGCCGTCCATCAGCTCGACGGCGGCCGGATCGGCCTGCATCAGGTGTGCGGCGACGCGTATGAGCTTCTCCTTCACCCGATCCGCAGCGCCAAGCAGAGCCCCGGTGAGCGCTACGCCGAGCCGGGAGCCTCCAGGCCCAAAATGAGGCGGTGCGGACAGCGAGTCGAGTGCGATGACCCGGACGTCGTCCATCTCGACGCCGAAGTAGTCGGCGAGCACCTGCGCCGCGACGGTGTACTGCCCTTGCCCCTCGAGCGCGAAGCCGACCTTGGCCACGACCTTGCCGAAGAGATCGATGCTGACGCTGGCCCCTTCGGGCACGCCCGTCATCGGAACGCCGACGATCGCGTAGGAATTCCAATCGAAGACGCCTGGCTCGATCGTGCTGACGATTCCGAGCCCGACGAGGCGCCCGTTCGCTCGCGCCTTCGCCTGCTCGTCGCGCAGACGGCGGTAGTCGCCCATCTCGAGCACGCGGTCGAGCGCTGCTTCATAGTTCCCCGAGTCATACTCGTTCCCCGTCGGAATCTCGTAGGGGAAGCTCTCCTTGGGGATGAAGTTCTTCCGGCGGATCTCCGCGGGGTCGAGGCCGAGTTCGCGGGCGGCGATGTCGACCATCTGCTCGAGAATCCAGTTATGCGGCGGCGGACCCATGCCTCGGTACGGCCCCGTCGGGAGCTTGTTCGTGAGGACGAGCGTGAGGTCGTACTCGGCGGTGGGGATCGTGTAGCAGCCCGTGAACGATGCGAGAGGCTTGGCGGCGCCGATCGCACCGGCCCCCTCCGGCGTTCCGCCGAGGTCGTCGACGAGTTTGACGCGCAGCCCCGTCAGTGTGCCATCGCTCTTCGCGGCGAGTGACACCTCGTAGTGTCGGTCCCAGGCCTGGCCGGCGCCGCCGAGCAGGTATTCCATCCGATCTTCGATCCACTTGACGGGACGCCCGCCCGCCTTGCGCGAGAGCATCGCCGTGATGCACGTGCCTCGGGTGCCACCCTTGCCCCCGAAGCTCCCCCCATGCGGATGGCTGATCATGCGGATCTTGTGCGCCGGGATCTGGAGCACGGCAGAAGCAGCGAGGCCCATGTAGCCCTGCGCCTGGTAGCTCCCGCGGCAGGTGAGGGAGCCCTCGATGGCATCCCACTGCGAGATCACGCCGAAGGTCTCCATCGGGTTCGCGCCGAGCCGGTTCCAGCGGAACTTCTCGGAGAAGACATGGTCGGCGTCGCGGAAGGCCTTCTCGACCTCGCCCCATTGGAACTTCCGCTGATAGACGACGTTGGTCCCCTTCTCCTCGAGGATGAGCGGCCCGCCCGGCTTCATCGCCTCGAACGCGTCCACGACCGGAGGGAGCGGCTCGTACTCGATGTCGATCAGTTCCTGGGCATCCTCTGCGACATAGCGGCTAGTTGCTGCGACGGCAGCCACGGGCTCGCCGACGAAGCGCACCTTTTCGACCGCGAGGCAGTGCACCCCCCAGCCATCCGGGATCGTTGCCAGGGGAGCCGTCCAGCGAAGCGCGTCCTCGCCCGTAACGACGGCGAAGACTCCCGGAAGAGCCTCGGCACGGCGGGTGTCGATGCGAAGGATCCGTGCATGCGGAAACGGACTGCGCAGGATGGCGCAGTGGAGCATCCCGGGAAGGGCGGCGTTGTCGATGAACTCGGTGCGGCCGGAGACGAGGAGAGGGTCCTCGATCCGCTTCATGGGCTTCCCGATGAAGCGCACCTCGCTCGTCGGAAGGCCCGCGAGCGTCTTCGGGATCTCGGGCGGCATCAAGCCTGCCCCGCCCGCGCCGCAGCCGGGGCCTTCGCCTCGCGGAGCATTTGCGCAGCGAGCTTCACCGAGCGGTAGATGGCCTGGTAGCCCGTGCAGCGGCAGAGATTGCCGCCGAGAAAGTCCCGGATCTCCTCGTCGCTCGGATCCGGGTGGGTCTCGAGAAGCTCGTGCACCGTCATCACGAATCCGGGCGTGCAGAAGCCGCACTGCAGGCCGTGCTCCTCGATGAAGGCCTGCTGGATCGGATGCAGAGCCCCCTCGGCTCCGAGACCTTCGATGGTTTTGAGACTCCGTCCGTCGGCCTGCACTGCGAGCATCAGGCAGGCACGCACAGTTCGGCCCTCGAGCAGGATCGTGCAGGCCCCACATACGCCGTGCTCGCAGCCGACGTGCGTCCCTCCGAGCCCGAGATCCACGCGAAGGAAGTCCGCAAGCGTGAGGCGCGGATCGACCGTCGCCTCATGCCTTGCTCCGTTTACCGTGACGTGAATCCGTCTCGGCGTAGACACTGGCTTGCCCTCCGATGCCGACGTCAAGCGATTCCTCCCGCGCGCACTACGGCCTCGGCCAGTGCACGCTCGACCAGAACCCCTGCGAGATGGAGACGATACTCTGCCGATGCATGAAGATCCGACAGCGGCTCGTTCACTCCGGCGCAGGCCTGCGCGGCGGCGCGCGCGTAGATCGCAGCAGCGGGCTTCTCCCCTGCGAGGATCTCCTCAGCGGCTCCCGCGCGCACTGGGACCGGACCGACGCCGAAGAGCACGATCTTGGCCGATGCGATTCGGCCGCCGTCGAGACGAAGCGTCAAGGCGGCGCCGGCCATGGCGAAGTCGCCGTGGCGACGCGACACCTCGAGCATCGACCAGCCCGTTCCCGGGGCCAGCACGGGGACGCGTACCTCGGTCAGGATCTCGAAGGGCTCGAGGGCGGTCGTCAGGGTGGAGACGAAGAAGTCGGCGGCATCGATGCTGCGCTCTCCCTCGTCGCCGACCACCCGCAGCTTCGCGCCCAGCACGAGCGCGGCGGCCGGGTACTCTGCGGCCGGGTCGGCGTGGGCCATCGAGCCTCCGACCGTGCCCCGGTTCCGGATCTGCGGATGGCCGATGAGACGCGTCGCCTCGAGAAAGAGCTGCTGCCGCGTACGCACTAGCTCCGAGCGCTCGACCGTGGTCTTGGTCGTCATGGCGCCGATGGTGATCGAGCCCGCCTCCTCGCGGATGTAGTCGAGTCCGTCGATCCGTCCGAGATCGATGAGCAGCGAGGGCCGCGCCAAACGCATCGCGAGCAGCGGCATCAGGCTCTGCCCCCCGGCGAGGAGCTTTGCCTCTCCATCGTGCGCGCGAAGCAGCGCAACGGCCTCGGCGATACTGCGGGGTGCGGCGTATTCGAAGGCGGGAGGTTTCATTCGCTCTCTCTCAGGACTGCTGCAGCGCCTGCACGATCTCGCGCACCCGCGCCTCGTCTTTTCGAAGCGCGGGGGGGATGTCTAGCAGGAGGGTTCCGGCAACTCCGCGCCAGCGCTCGACGAGGGCGCCGGCCAGCCGATCGTAGGTCGCGATCACCGCCCACTCCTCCAGCATGTCGTCCCGTACGAGATTTGCCATCTCGGCCCACTTGCCCTCGCGCGAAAAGCGATGGAGCTGCTCGGCAACGTCCATCCAGCCGTGAAGCTCGAGCACGGAATGGTAAGTCGGCGTGGAGGCGTAGAAGGCGATCCGCTGCTTGAGGGCCAGCTTCGCGACCTCGACGGCGGCCTCGTCCTCGCCAATCGCGAGGAAAGGGGCGGCGATCAGCTCGATCGCCGACGGCGAGCGGCCCGACCGGCCGGCTCCCTCCGCGATTGCGGGCAGGATCACCTCCCGGGTATGCCGGAAGGTCGAGATCGGGTGCAGGCGGAGGCCGTCGCAGAGCTCTCCCGCGGTCCGCGCCATGTAACGGTTGACGGCCGCGAGGTCGATCGGGATATGCGGATATTCGCTCGGTCCCGGGTTGAAGAACGGGGACATGAGCGTGAACTGGTAGTGCTCCCCCTTGAAATAGGTCGGGCTCTTCCCATCCTGGAACGTCTTCCACATGGCGCGCAGGCAGAGCACGTACTCGCGCATGCGGGGACCCGCCGCGGCAGTCCAGGGCGCCGCGTAGCGCCGTTCGTTGTGCGCCTTCACCTGCGAGCCGAGGCCGAGGCGGAAGCGGCCGCCCGAGAGGTTCTGCAGATCCCACGCAACCTGCGCCGTCGCCATCGGACTCCTGGGAAACGCGATCGCGACATTCGTTCCGAGCGTCACGTGCCGGGTATGCTCGGCCGCGATCGCGAGCGGAAGGAACGGGTCGTGGCCCGCCTCGGGCACCGTGACGCCGTCGAAGCCGAGCTCCTCCAACTTGCGGGCCGACTCCGCAATCGCAGTGACGCCGAGCTTCGCCTGGCCTTGGCCCGCGTACTGCTCGGTGTCGGGGCCAAGCATCACGGTCTCGACTCGAAACGCCACGCTCTCCTCCTAAGACTTGCCGGCTCGCCCTCGACGTTTAGCTCGCAGGCGACCCGGTTGCGCTCGCCCCCTCGCGGAGGGCGAACCTCATGATCTTCCCCGATGCATTGGTCGGAAGCACGTCCACGATCTCGACCCGCCTCGGAACCTTGTAGTTCGCCATGTTCTCACGGCAAAAGGCAATCACGGACTCGGACGTGAGCCCGGCCCCCGGCGCCGGGACGATGAAGGCCATCCCGACCTCTCCCAGCCGGGCGTCCGGAATGCCCACGACGGCGACCTGTGCGACTCCCGGTAGGCCGTAGATCTGATTCTCGATTTCGGCCGGGTAGCAATTGAAGCCACCGACGATGAACATATCCTTGATGCGGTCCGTGATGCGAAGGTATCCGCGGGCGTCCATCACGCCCACGTCCCCGGTGTGGAGCCAGCCCGCGGCGTCGATGGCCTTGCTGGTCTCTTCTGGGTCGTCGAAGTAGCCCTGCATCACGTTGTAACCGCGGACGACCACCTCTCCGGACTCGCCTCGCGGAACCTCCCTGCCCGACTCGTCGACGCAGAGCACCTCGACGTCGGGGATCGCGCGGCCGGAGGTGGTCGCGATCGTCTCGGGATCGTCGTCGGCGCGGCACATCGTGACGACGCCGCAGCTCTCCGTCAGCCCGTAGGCCGTGATGACGCTGTCAAAGCCGAGCTCATCGCGCATGCGCCGCACCAGTTCGACGGGGATCACCGCTGCGCCGGTCGCTGCGAGCCGCAGGCTCGAGAGGTCATGTTGTTTGAGACCCGGGTGCGCGAGGATCGACTGATACAGGGTGGGCGGGCCCGGAAGAAAGCTCACGCGCTCCTTCTCGATCCGTTCGAGAACGGCCGGCACGTCGAAGACCGCCTGCGGCAGCACCGTCGCGCCGCGAAGCAGCGCCGACACCCAGCCGGCCTTGTAGCCGAAGGAGTGGAAGAAGGGGTTCACGACCAGGTAGCGGTCCCCCTCGCGCAGACCGACGATGCCGCTCCACGACACGAACGTCCGAAGGTTCTGCGCGTGGGTCGTCATCACCCCCTTCGGTCTTCCGGTCGTGCCCGAGGTGAAGAGCAGGTCGGAAAGGTCGTCGGGGCTGACGACATCGGCTCGCGCGCGGGCGTCGGCTTCGCTGACCTTCTCCCCGAGAGCGAGCAGATCCTGCCACGGGGTCGCGCCCGCGGCCTCGCCGCGCAGCGTCACGATGCGCTCGAGCTGAGGGAGCTCCTCGCGCGCGAGAAGCTCCACGTACTTCGCTCCCAGGAACTCGCTCACCGTGAAGAGCAGCCGAGCGCCGCTCCTGCGCAGCACGCCTCCCGCCTCGGCTCCCTTGAAGCGCGTATTGAGCGGGACGAGTACGGCGCCCGCCGCGTGAATGCCGATGGCGGCGACGATCCACTCGACCTGATTCGGCGCCCAGATCGCAATGCGATCGCCCCGCTCGACTCCGCAAGCGAGCAGCGCGCGCGTCGCGCGCAGGCCGGCCTCGGCGAGCCCGGCGAAGGTGAGACACTGCGCACCGTCCTCGACGGCGGACGCCCCCGCCCAACGCTCCGCGGCCGCCTGCACCAGGCGAGGAAGCGTCGCGGCCGCCAGGGGGTTGGGGCGTCCTTGCATACGAGCCGTATCGTATCATAATCTCGTTTCGAGCAACGATTTCGGGGACGCGCTTTCGATGCATCTTCACTTCGGTGACGAGGATGAAGCCTTTCGTCTCGAGGTTGCGGGCTGGCTCGAGCAGCGCCTCGGCGGCGAGTTTGCAGCGGTTCGCGGTTGCGGCGGATCCGGCGACGCACATGCGAGGATCGATGAGAGGCGGGCTTGGGAGCGCGAGCTCGGAGCGGCGGGATGGACCTGCCTCGGCTGGCCCCGCGAGTACGGAGGCCGCGGAGCGAGCCTCGAGCAGCAGCTCATCTTTCACGAGGAGTACGCGCGAGCCGGTGGCCCCGGCAGGCTCGGCCATATGGGCGAGGGGCTGCTCGGACCGACGCTGATCGCTTTCGGCACAGAGGAGCAGAAGCGCCGCTTCCTGCCGCCGATCGTGAAGGGGGAGGAGATCTGGTGCCAGGGCTATTCGGAGCCGGGCGCCGGCTCCGATCTTGCGAACGTTCAGGCGCGCGCACGCCTTGAGGGGAGCGAGTGGGTCATCGACGGCCAGAAGGTGTGGACGAGCTGGGCGCAGTGGTCGGATTGGTGCTTCGCGCTGTGTCGGACGGATCCGTCGAGCCGGCGTCACCAGGGCCTCTCGTATCTGCTCATTCCGATGCGTCAGCCGGGCCTCGAGATCCGGCCGATCGTGCAGATCACGGGCGACTCCGAGTTCAGTGAGGTCTTCTTCGATGGGGCGCGAACGGCGGCGGAGAACGTCGTCGGCGCAGCGGGAGAAGGCTGGCGCGTCGCGATGGGGACACTTGCGTTCGAGCGCGGAGTATCGACCCTCGGACAACAGCTCTCGTTCCGAAACGAGCTCGTCGCCGTCGTCGAGGCCGCGAAGGCAAACGGCGCGGCAAGCGACCCGTCGATCCGGCAGCGTCTGGCGGACTCCTGGATCGGGCTCGAGATCATGCGCTACAACGGGCTGCGCGGTCTCAGCCATGATGAAAAGGGAGATCTGGCGCGCGAGGGGATGATCGCGAAGATCTACTGGGCGACCTGGCATCGCGCGCTTGGAGAGCTCGCGATGGACGTGCTCGGCGACGACGCCAACGTGCTCGAGGGAGCCCCGTACGCGCTGACCGCCCTGCAGCGCCTCTTCCTCTTTACGCGCTCCGACACGATCTACGCGGGATCGAACGAGATCCAGCGCAACATCATCGCCGAGCGGGCCCTGGGGCTGCCGCGAGAGCCGCGGCCCGCATGACGCTGCCCACCCAGGGAGCGCCCCCGTGCCCGAGGGGCAGGGGCCTTCTCGATGGCAAGAGTGTGCTCGTGACGGCGGCGGCCGGCACCGGGATCGGCTTCGCTACCGCGCGTCGCTGCGCGGAGGAGGGCGCGGTCGTGATGCTCTCCGACGCGCACGAGAGGCGCACGGGCGAGGCTGCCGAGAAGCTCCGTGGCATCACCGGCACGGCAGTTCCGTTCCGCGCCTGCGACGTCACGAGCGAGGATCAGGTGCGCGCTCTCGTGGGCGCCGCCATCGCCGAGATGGGCCGCATCGACGTGCTCGTGAACAACGCCGGGCTCGGCGGCTTTGCGCGCGTCGTCGACATGACAGACGAGCAATGGCATCGCGTGCTCGACGTGACGCTGCACGGCACGTTCCGCATGCTGCGGGCTACGCTTCCTCATATGCTCGAGCGGCGCTCGGGCGTGATCGTGAACAACGCCTCGGTGCTCGGCTGGCGCGCGCAGGCGGGGCAGGCGCACTATGCCGCAGCCAAGGCGGGGGTGATGGCGCTCACACGCTGTGCGGCGATGGAGGCCGCGGAGGCGGGGGTCCGGGTGAACGCCGTGGCGCCGAGCCTCGCCTTGCACGAGCATCTTTCGAAAGGGATGCCCGCCGGCCTGCTCGAGGATCTCGCGTCGCGCGAAGCCTTCGGTCGCGCGGCCGAGCCCTGGGAGGTCGCGAACGTGATCGTATTCCTGGCGAGCGACTACTCGTCCTACATGACGGGTGAGATCGTCGCCGTGAGCTCCCAACACCCCTGAGAGGACGGCATGGCAACGGTCTTTCAATCCCCCTCCGAGCTGGCCGCTGCGGTGGGACAGCATCTTGGATACAGCGAGTGGCTGCCGATCACCCAGGAGCGCGTGAATCTGTTCGCAGAGGCGTCTGGTGACCACCAGTGGATCCACGTCGATCCCGAGCGCGCGAAGAGCGGCCCTTTCGGTGGCACGATCGCGCACGGCTATCTCACGCTCTCGCTCGTGAATCTCTTCCTGCCGCAGATCGTCGACGTCCGCGGCATCTCGATGGGCGTCAACTACGGCGCGGATCGCGTGCGCTTTCCTGCGCCCTTGAAGGTCGGCGCGCGCGTACGCGGCGGGGCCGAGCTGATGAAGGTCGAGGAGACGAAGGATGGTGGCGTGCAGGCCACCGTTCGCGTCAGCGTCGAGATCGAAGGCGGAGACCGGCCGGCCTGCGTCGTGGACACGATCAGCCGCTACTACCCCGAGAAGCGGCCCGGGGCATGAAGCGTCGCCGGCTCGCCCAGAGCCACGAGTGGAGGTTCGAATGAAGCTCTGGCAGTCGCTGGCGTTCTCGGAGCCCGATCAGCTCGTCGATCTCGCGCGCTGCGCGGAAGAGTGCGGCTTTCATGGAGTGCTGCTGTCGGATCACCTCGTATTTCCAGGCACGCTGACCTCGAAGTATCCCTACGCGCCCGATGGCAAGCCCATGTTCGATGGCAAGGTCCCGTTTCCCGATCCGTGGGTGATGGTCGCGGCGCTGGCGCAGGTCACGACGAAGCTCCGATTCTCGACGCTCGTCTACGTGCTGCCGCTCCGGGATCCCTTCGACGTCGCAAAATCGGTCGGCACCGCCGCTCTGCTTTCGAACGGTCGGCTGATGCTCGGCGCCGGCGCAGGCTGGATGAAGGAGGAGTACGACGCCGTCGGGATCGACTTTCGGACGCGCGGGAAGCGCTTCGACGAGATGATCGAGGTGATGCGAAAGCTCTGGACGGGAAACATGGTCGAGCATCACGGGAAGATCTTCGACTTCGGGCCGATGCAGATGAGCCCGGTGCCGGCCAGGCCCGTGCCGATTGGGATTGGAGGAGTCTCCGACGCCGCCTTTCGGCGCGCTGCAAGGCTCGGCGACGGATGGATGGGATCGGGGAACACGCCGGAAGAGGTGCCGGAGGTCCTCGGGCGCCTGCGTGAGCTACGCAAGGAGTACGGGCGTGAGAAGGATCCCTTCACGGCGATCGTTCCCTTGACGGCCAGTCTCGACGTGGACCTTCTGCGCCGCATGGAGCAGCAGCACGGACTTACCGATACGGTGATCTATCCCTTTCATTTCACGCTCGGGCCGAAGTCGACGCTCCAGCAGAAGTGCGAGTTGATGCGGCGCACGGCCGACGAGCTGGTGGGCAGGGAGTAGCGCCTTCCAACTGGAGTCGACAGCACACTTCTGTCTCCTACGTGCTACGCCGAAGCCGAGAGCAACAGGTGTAACGCGTTCGGCGTGCGTCCGTGTCACGTCATCGGCCCGCTGCTCTCGGCGTCGCGCAGGCGGAGCGCCTGATCGCCGTGTGCCCCGACAGCCGCAACGGCGAGCGTTAACACCTTGTTGCCACCAACGACACCGGCCTGATTCCACACGACGATCGACCCGGAAGTGAAGCGGGGCCTG